>CAYXRN010000018.1:0-34313 GCA_964467635.1 uncultured Chitinophagaceae bacterium
ACCTTGCTTTAATATGTTCTTTGCTGCATTTACATCTCTACCTTGTACTTCACCACAAGATTTACAAGGCATTGTCTAATTAGGTAGGTCCAGAAGGGCCCAATCCGATTCGAAGGGAGGTTTGGGTAAGGAAAGACGACTACAACATGGAATGCATCAAAGCCAAATTAAAAGCGACAAGTGAATCCTGGATCGCCTCCATGAACTTGGCGTTTAGCCTCAAAAATATATTGTAGGCAGCTGTTAAAGATCAGAAATCGAAAGAATATTCTAAAGGTTAATTTTTTTGAATAAACCCTAAATAGACAGACAATAAAAACAGGGGTATTCGGAAAAAAAGGAATAATGTTTTCCATTCCATAAAATGAAGTTAGACGCGAGCAATAACGTAAAATTATCCATGTATTAAATAGAAATTGCCATTTTTATAGTATATGCTTTCAGGGACCTTTGTAATTAAAACATAGAGGCGTATTTAATTATTACTATGAAAAGGTTAATACAATTTGTTTTATCATTCATTATCTGCCTAAGTAGCATTAGTGCTTCTTCCCAACAGGTAATCAATGGCATCGTTCATGATACGAATAGAGAGCCAATCGTTGGGGCTTCAATAGCAGTAGAGGGGAGTACTAATGGAACCGTTAGTAAGGCTGACGGCACTTTCAGTATTAATGCGCACCAAGGTAGTGTCCTCGTAATCAGCTATATTGGTTATCAGACAGAAAAAGTAGTAGTTGGAGATGAAACTAATATAGACGTAGTATTGAAAAAAAGCAGTAGCGGATTAAATGAGGTAGTTGTTATCGGATACGGTACCCAGAAAAAAAGTGACCTCACCGGTGCTATTTCATCCTTAAGCAGGGAAGATTTTAACAAAGGAGTAGCATCTTCGCTGGATCAGTTGCTGCAGGGTAAAGCCGCCGGTGTCAGGGTCGTACAAAACAGCAACGAACCCGGTGGCGGCATCTCTATTAATGTCCGCGGCGCCAGTTCCATTAATGCGGGAACCGGCCCGTTGTATGTCATTGACGGCTTACCCCTGTCTAATTCCGCCCCTATCGCGGCTACAGGAGAAAGGTTTGTAGGAACACGTACTCCGCGTAATCCTTTAGCTTCTATAAACCCCAATGACATCGCTTCCATTGAAGTCCTTAAGGACGCTTCCGCCACCGCTATCTATGGGGCCAGAGGCGCGAATGGCGTCGTATTAATCACTACTAAAAAAGGGAGTGCCGGACAGATGAAGGTGAGCTACAACGGTTACGTTGGCTTTCAAAACCCATCCAATAAATTTGACGTGTTAACCGCGGAGCAATACAAAACCGTTCTCAATAATATTATCGACGCCGGTGGGGGCAGCCCGGACCAGAAGATAACCACCATTCAAAATAGGGGAACCGACTGGCAGGAAGCACTTTTTCATCACAATGCCATCGTGCAAAACCATGACATCGCTTTCCAGGGAGGCAACAACAAAACCACTTACCGCATATCCCTGAATTATTTTGACCAGGATGGTATCGTGATCAATTCCTCTTTTAAAAGATACAACACCAGGATCAACCTAAATTCGCAGGTGTCTGAAAAATTTGATATCGGCCTGCATCTGAATGGAAGCTACAGCCAGAACAATTACGTTCCTATCGGCTATGGCATCAATGAGAATGCCGGAGTATTATATGCCGCCTTTAATTATGACCCTACCCTGCCTATCAGGGACTCCGCAGGAAACTACATCCGCTCTCCTTATATCACCACCGATAACCCTGTCGCCTTAGCCGAAGGGAAACACGGCATCCAGAATACCTACCGGATGCTGGGAACCCTATTTGGAAAATATGAGATTCTGCCAGGACTTTCCGCCAAACTAAACCTGGGCGGCAACATAACAAGCAGCCGGAAGGACGCCTATATTTCCCGTATTACGAAAGACGGGGCAGCTTCCGGAGGGGTGGCTACTATTTTCACCAGCTTTAACTCAAATTATTTAGTAGAAGGAACCCTTACTTACGATAAAACATTTGGCATCCACCATATTAATATTCTGGGGGGCGCAACTACCCAAACATTCGTGGATAACAACTCCAATGAAAGTGGCAGAGGCTTTACATCAGATCGTACAGGAACCAATGCCATCGGCTCCGGGGACCCTACCCTAAATGATATCGGCAGCGGTAAATCGTCCCACCGGCTTATTTCTTTCATCGGACGGGTCAATTATGGTTTATTGGATAAGTATCTGCTTACAGCCACTTTGCGCGCCGATGGTTCTTCCCGCTTTGGTGAAAATAACAAATTCGGATATTTCCCTTCTATAGCGGCAGCATGGAAAATCGATCAGGAGAACTTTATGGACGCGCTTCCGGTATTTAGCAACTTCAAGCTGAGGGCCAGCTGGGGACAAACGGGGAATCAGGCCATTGGCAATTACCATTCACTGGTAACTTTCAACAAAGGCCCCAACGGTGTGATTGATGAAGAACCGGTAACTACTCAGGATCCGGCCCGTCTGGCTAATCCCTATTTGAAATGGGAAACCACAGAACAACTGGACATCGGCCTGGATTTCGGCTTATGGGAGGGGCGCTTATCCGGAACGCTGGATTATTACCGAAAACACACCTTTGACATGTTGATAAACCTCCCTGTGCCGACTTCAACGGGCTTTAACACCAAGTTATCCAATGTGGGAAGCATTCGCAACAGCGGCTGGGAACTGTCCCTGAATACTGTAAACGTAGATAACGCGTTCAGGTGGTCGACCAGCCTGAACTTAGCCACCCTCAAAAACAACGTAATCAGCATAGGCGGAATTCCGCCGATTATCGCGGGCGGCGCCGGTACTACCCCACAGATTTTCATTATTGAGCCCGACCGGCCGTTAAGATCTTTTTATGGTTATAAAATAATCGGAGTATGGCAGCAGGATGATGATTTTTCGAAAACGACAGACAATGTGGTCCCCGGCGATCTTAAATATAAAGACGTCAATGGAGACGGAACCGTAAATGCGGATGACCGGGTAATTCTCGGTAATTCTTTTCCTAAATTAACCTGGAGTATCGGCAACACCTTTGACTATAAAGGCTTCCGGTTGGATGTATTTATCGGGGGAGTTCAGGGTGTCAGCATGCTGAATAACAATTTAGTAGGCAGTTATTTTCCCGTCAACTTCAGGAGAAATAAATTTGCCGAGCCCTACCTGAACCGCTGGACACCAGACAACCCCTCCAACAAATATCCTTCTTTTGTTACGCCACTCGACCAGGGGCAAAAGCTGGTAAACTCCTATACCGTACAGGACGCTTCCTATGCCCGTTTACAAACGGTCCGTTTAAGCTATACATTTTCTCACATAAAAAAAATAATCCGTTCGGCAACGGTCTACGTTACCGGAGAAAACCTGCTTACACTGACAAAATACGACGGCATTGACCCAGCGGTCAATACCAACGGAGGAGCAAATTTCAGAATAGATTACAACGCCTACCCAGCTGCCATAACAACAATGGTAGGCGTAAATATAAATTTTTAAGATGATGAAGAAATTAAAATGCATAACAGGCCTGTCGACAATCGTCTTTTTGATCCTGTTGTCCGGTTGTCAAAAACAGCTGAAAGAAACGCCTTATTCCCAATTAACGCCCGAAACGCTTTTAACAAAAAACGGGATCACGGCCGTACTTTATGCGGCCTATACGGAAGAAGGAGAAATGTCAGGACAACATGCGGTGAAAGGCTGCATCGCCATGCAAGAACTGTGTACGGATATTTTGTGGCAAACGAGCGGATCGGACAACCGGGTAGCCTCGCAGATCATCAACTTCAGCTGGGACGCTTCCACTCCTTGGTTCTTTTCCATGCTATGGCGGCGGCCGTACCTGGCTATCCGGGATGCCAACGTCGTTCTGGATAACATCAGCAATGTCAGGGACATGAACGAGGAAGAAAAAACGGAGTTCAGCGCCGAAGCCAGGTTTATCAGGGCGATCAGCTATTATCATCTGTACACCTGGTTTGGCCCGGTTCCCCTGCGGAAAAGCAGCAAGGACTCCTTGCAGCTGCCACGCGCCACAGATGAGGAAATGCGATCTTTTATCGAATCAGAATTGCAGGCGGTTATTCCCGTATTACCAGCACCCGGCGAAGAAGCAGAATATGGTCGCGCTCATAAAGGTGCTGCCATGGCTTTTTTATGCAAATATTACCTCAATACAAAGCAATGGCAAAAATGCGCTGATATGGCTAATCAGCTCATAGACCTCCATTATTATAAATTATTTCCCGATTACTTCCAATTGTTCCATGCTGAAAACGAAAGGAATAAAGAATTTATATGGGTACGCCAAGCCAGTGTACTGGGTCCCGGAAATGTTTTTATAAGCTCCTATTATCCCCCCGGCTTTAAGAAAGACCCCAAGACGGGTTTGCTGTTTCAGGGAAGAAACTATGGCGCACAATACCGGTTGCTGGACGGGTTTTACAATTCCTTTGCGCCGGAAGATAAAAGAAAGGACTTGATTCTTACCAAGTACATCAACAACAAAGGAGATACCATTTCTTTGTTAAATCAAGACAATACCCGTTCTTTTAAATACTGGCCCGACCCTAATCATAAAGCCAATCAAAACGGCAATGACATTCCTGAAATTCGTTACGCCGATATCCTCTTATCAAGAGCCGAAGCATTGAACGAATTGCAGGGCCCCAACCAGGAATCTATCGACCTTATTAACCAGGTAAGAGACCGGGCCGGATTGCCGAACATCACATTATCAGATTATCTCACAAAAGAATCTTTACGGGATCATATTTTAGCGGAAAGAGGATGGGAGTTTTATTCGGAAGGCAAAAGAAGGGAAGACCTTTTAAGAATGGGTAAGTTTATTTCCAATGCGCAGGCAAGAGGTAAAAACGCAAAACCCTTTCAAAAGCTGTTCCCCATTCCCCAGCAGGCGATGGATTCCAATCCGAAGCTGGTGCAGACTTCCGGGTATTGACCATATAATAAAGGGTAGAAATTAAGTTATAGGATACATGTCAGTGAAAATAAATCCTAATGTATTTTATTGTATGACCAGAATAATAAGTATAGTAGTTTTTCTGCTTTGTGGAATGGGACCCATTTCAGCACAGCCACTACGTGATTTTCAGGCTATAGAAGATTCAAGAGCACCCAACATTTTATTTATACTAGTAGATGATCTGGGGTGGAATGGTCTCAGTTGCTACGGAAACCCGTATGTAAAGACGGCCAACATTGATCGACTGGCAAGACAGGGAATGAAATTCACCCATTTCTACGCACCTTCTATGTGTTGCCCTTCACGGGTTCAGCTATTGAGCGGGGAATATGGTACACGCACAGGGGTGACAGAGCAAAGTTCGCAAAGAATTTATCCCTATGCTCCATTGATTACACCTAAGAATAATCCTAATAAATTACCAGAGGATAACTATACGATTGCTAACATGCTACGAGATGCAGGATACGCAACTATGATCAGTGGTAAATGGAATATTGGAGACGACTATCGTGTAGCGGACTTGAAAAATAAATATGGTAATCAATATTTTAAACCATACGGATTTGATTATATTGGAGATGCCAGGGAAAAAAATTGGGATAAAGAGGATAAAGACAAAGGGAATACGGCGATTGTTGACGACTTTTTTCAGTTTGTCGACCGCATTAAAAAACGCCCTTTTTTTTCTTATTTAGCATTTTTTGCGCCTCATACCCCTATCGAGGCTCCCGATTCTTTAGTTCGGCGGTTTACGGATAGAGGTTTCCCTAAATCCACCGATAGGTTTGGGGACGCCAGGGAGAAACCTACTGCCAACTATCTGGCTATGATCAAATATTTAGATTATTCCATTGGCGAGCTTTTGGATGGATTGAAACAAAGAGGCCTGGACAACAATACAATCGTAATATTTACTTCAGATAACGGTGGAATGAATCGAGACTGGAACAATTGTCCTCTTCGTGGGGCTAAGGGACAGACTTATGATGGGGGAATAAGGGTTCCACTACTGGTAAGGTGGCCAGGCCATGTTTCTGCGGGTAGTCAAACCGATACGCCTATAGGAAACGTTGACTGGTATCCCACTTTTATGAGCATTGCGAACCAAAATGTTCCAAAGTCAAAAACACTGGATGGCATCAGTATAATACCTTTGTTAGCCCAAAAAGGAGATTTTCATCAACAGCCACTATATTTCCATCGGCCTCAATATAATGATGATTATGGTCGAACGCCGAGCAGTGCAATTATTTTAGGGAACTATAAACTCATTCATTATTATGGAGATTATCTAGACACAAGAGGCTTTTTGCCCCAGCAAGGAGAGCCATTTGGTAACTTAATTATAGGCGAGAAGAACTTATTGTTTAATATCGAAAAGGATCCGGGAGAACGACACGATTTATCGGATAAGAACCCTCAAATAACTCGGGTTTTACTTGATTCATTGAAAAATTGGCTTACGAGAACAAGAGCTGCAATACCCATAAAAAATCCCGACATGAATATTTCCAAGTGGGCTAAGAGAGCTCATATTACAGGCAATCGAAAAACTAAAAAAGCGGACTTTATTGTTCATTGAGATTATTTATGTTTCTAAGGATACTTCTTATTATGGGAAAAACATATTTAGAATCATCGGGCTCGCTATTTGGAAGGAGTATACTCACTATCTTAGTAATAACCTTGGTGACGTCTTGTGTCAGCAGTTACGGTCAAAATAAAGAAAAAAATCATCCGGGACATGATGCAGAACACCCCAATATCATTTTTATCATGCTTGAGGGCGTTGGATATGGTGATCTAAGTAGCTATGGCAACCAAAAAATACACACGCCTAATCTAGACCGAATAGCCAATGAGGGTATCAAAATCACCAATTTTTATACGGCTGCTCCGATTTGTTCACCTCCAAGAGTAGCGGCTATTACTGGACAATATCCCCAACGATGGCATATCAATTCAGCCTTAGCAAGTAAAAAACTCAATAGAAATCGCCATATGGCTAATTTTTTAGATCCTAAAGCTCCTTCTATTGCACGGACTTTTAAACGGGCAGGTTATGCAACTGCACACTTTGGAAAATGGCATATGGGTGGAGGAGCCGATGTAGGAGATGCTCCGCTACCTCAGGCTTATGGCTATGAACGATCGCTTGTGTCGATTGTCGGCCTGGGAGACAGGATATTAGCGAAGGGTAAAAAACCATGGACTGAACAGAGCCTTAAACTGGGAAATGGTCATATAAGGGTGGTAGAAAAATGGAAGATGACTGGCATTTTTGTGGACAGCGTCATTGCTTTTATTAAAAGTCATCAAGATCAGCCTTTCTATGTTGATCTTTGGCCTATGGGCATACACGATCCCTATAATCCCAAATCGGTATGGCGTAAGTTATTTCCGAGATATGATAATAATCATTACGAACAAGGGTTCTTAGCTACATTATGGAACACGGATCGTCAGATCGGTCGTTTATTGAGAAAGCTAGATGAGCTTAACTTAAGTAAGAATACGATTGTCGTATTGACAAGTGATCATGGACCGACTGATTGGCCCTATTATTATAAACAGGGCTACTTTCCCCCGGGTAGTAGCGGTCCTTTTCGCGGCCGCAAGTGGAGTTTGTATGAAGGGGGAATCCGCGTACCTTTTTTAGTCCGGTGGCCAGGACATATCCCCGACGGTAGTGTTGACGCCAGGACAATAATGACCGATATGGATCTATTCCCCACTCTTTGCTTTTTGGCGGATGTTAAGCCGCCAAACGCTGAATTTGATGGACAAGATATGAGTCGGGCATTGTTGGGATATCCGCAACAAAGACAGGAGCCGCTGTATTTCTTTTTCGGAAATGCTCCGACTTCACCGGGAAATTCCCGGTTTAAGAGCCCTGATTTAGCTGTTCGTGATGGCAAATGGAAACTATTGATTAATCGTGATAGTTCCAATGCGGAACTGTACAACTTAAAGCAGGATCGGGCAGAACAAGATAATATTAAGGACCAGTTTCCACGGATGGCCAAACGTCTGGCTCATAAGGTGTTGAATTGGAGAAGGTCTATTCCCTTAAAGAATTGAATAGCATGTGTTTAGTTTATAAAATATGATTAATTTAAATAAATATCGACTACAAACAGCGCGCTGTATTCTATGTTTGGGACTAGGATTACTGGTCTCATTTACCCAGGAATCCTCCTCCAAGCGACATAACCCATCAACAGAAGATGAATATTTTAAAAACCCTATAAAAAAGTCGGGGGCTGATCCCTGGATGATTTATCACGATGGTTATTACTACTATACGGAAACTCCTGGTAATAGCACCATCTATATTATTAAATCAAAGACAATAACTGATATTGGTGAAGAGGATCCGATTACAGTGTGGCGTTCGCCTCCTCAAGGAGAACCAGGTGTTAAATATAATATATGGGGACCGCATCTCAATTTTATCAAGGGAGATTGGTACATCTATTATGCTGCGCAAAGTGTCAAAGACCCTAAATATCTCCATCAGAGAATGTGGGTGTTAAAATCAAAAACAGGAAGCCCTTTGGGTCCATATGAAAACAAGGGGGAAGTGCTCAACTCCGGTAACACTGAATGGGCAATAGATGGGTCTGTATTGGCAAGAAAAGATGGAAGCCTTTATTTTGTCTGGTCTGGTATGCCAAATAAAGCTACACTTTTTCAGGCTACCTATATGGCAAAGATGGAAAGCCCGGAGCAGATAGATAGATCCACTATTACCAAAATATCCTCACCTACGGCACCTTGGGAGACCTCTGTCAGGCCTATCCAAGAAGGGCAAAGACCGTTGTTTATTGATAAAAACGGGAAATCAATAATTATGTATTCGGCAAATGCCAGTTGGAGCGATGAATACTGTTTAGCGTCGCTAACAAATGAAAGTGGAGACTTTCTCAACCCGAAATCATGGAAGAAATCAAAAGCACCGTTATTTGCTAAAACAGAATCTGTTTTCGGACCGGGAGGAGCTTCCTATGTACCATCACCCGACGGGACTGAGAGTTGGATTATATACCATGCCGCAAAAAATAAAGGATCTGGATGGAATAGAAATATCAGAGCTCAACGATTCACTTGGGATGAAAAAGGGAATCCTATTTTTGGTGAGCCAGTTCCAGTGGGAGTGTCGATTAAGAAGCCTTCCGGGGAATGATAAAGTAAGGGAAAAATAAATTGAGATAGCCATTGACTAAAACCCTGCGGTAAATTCAAATTTATAAAGTTCAATAAAAATGAGCGAAACAACTATTTTCATACGCTTCATCAGAAAGCAGAAAAGCTCGGAGGATGCCATGTAGTGAATACAATGATAAAGCCTCCCAATGCTAAGAGGTAATTGAGACAACAATAAATTTCAATTGTATGAAACAATTTCACGAACCTAAATCTACTAATGTGTTGCACGAGACTATTTCTATAAAAAACTATATAATGTTACTGTTTCTAATGTTATTATATTGGCATAGCTATGCGCAGCCTAATGTAGATCAGAAGGATGCTATTCAGCCCAACGTCATTTTCATTATGATGGAAGGCGTAGGCTATGGCGATTTGAGTAGTTATGGTAACAAAAAAATACAAACACCTAATTTGGACCGATTGGCTAAGGAGGGTATCAAGATCACAAATTTCTATGCCGCTTCTCCTATTTGTTCTCCGTCAAGAGTGGCGGCTATCACCGGACAACAGCCTGAACGTTGGCATATTAATTCTTATTTGGCGAGTAGGAAACAGAACGAAAAGCGCCATATGGCCAACTATTTGGATCCAAAAGCCCCTTCTATTGCTCGTGCATTTCAGCATGCCGGTTACGCTACAGCGCATTTTGGGAAATGGCATATGGGCGGAGGGGCAGATGTTGGCAACGCCCCGTTACCCCAGGCATATGGATATGATCAGTCTCTCGTTTCAATAACCGGCCTGGGAGACAGGATCTTACCAAAAGGAAAGAAGCCATGGACTAAACAAAGTCTTAAACTTGGACATGGTAACACTCGGGTGGTAAAAAAATGGAAGATGACTGGAATTTTTGTGGACAGCACCATTGCCTTTATCATGCGTCATAAAGATCAACCTTTTTACATCGATTTTTGGCCGATGGGTATTCACGATCCTTATAACCCTAAGCCGGAATGGCGAAAAAAATTTCCAAGGTTTACATCAGATCACTATGAACAGGATTTTTTAGCTACTCTTTGGAATTTAGATCGTCAGGTTGGCCGGTTATTAGATAAACTGGATGAACTGGGCTTAAGTAAAAATACGATTGTCGTATTGACCAGCGATCATGGTCCTACAGATTGGCGCTATTACTATAAACAAGGTTATTATCCTCCCGGAAGTGCTCAACCGTTTCGGGGTCGCAAGTGGAGTTTATATGAGGGAGGAATTCGTGTGCCGTTTCTGGTCCGGTGGCCGGGACATATCCCAGCCGGTGGTGTCGATGCCAAGACAATGATGACAGATATGGATTTGTTCCCTACGCTTTCTAGTTTAGCTAATGTTAAACTTCCGAATGTCGATTTTGATGGGCAAGATATGAGTGAAGCCTTGCTTGGAAATCCACAACAACGGCGAAAACCGCTGTTTTGGGAGTTCGGGCCAACAGAAACCTACCTTGCTCCGGGCAACCCTAGATTTAAAAGTCCCGACTTGGCCATGCGTGATGGTAAATGGAAATTATTAATTAACCATGACGCTTCCGATCCTGAATTATATAATCTGCAAGAAGATATTGCCGAAACCAAAAATGTAGCTAATGAATATCCCGAGATTACAAGAAAATTATCACAAAAATTAATGAATTGGTGGAATACCCTGCCATTATCACAATATTATTAATTAACAAGTAAAAAAGGCCAACAAATGAATAAAATAAAAAAAACAAGAATGAAGAAATTATTAACCATAGGATTATTGTTTACCTTATTTGCTTTGCAGCCCATGCTGTTACAGGCCCAGGCTCCTCCGGGACGGTGGTCTGTTCAGAAGGCTAAGGAGTGGTATAAAAAAGTAAGCCCTTTGAAAGGCTGCAATTTCCTGCCCAGTACTGCCGTGAATTCTACAGAGATGTGGCAGGCGGAAACTTTCGATTTGCCCACCATTGATAAAGAATTGACACTGGCTGAAGAAGCCGGTTACAACAGCATAAGGGTTTTTCTACAATACCTGGTATGGAAAAATGATCCCGAGGGACTGAAAAAAAGAATAAATAAATTTTTACAAGTAGCTGATCAGCACGGCATCAGTACCATGTTCATTCTTTTTGATGACTGTGCTTTTGCCGGAAAGGCACCCTACCTTGGCCCCCAGGATCCCCCCGTACCCGGAGTACACAACAGCGGCTGGACACCCAGCCCCGGCCCTAAAAGAGTGGTCGACCGTTCCGCTTGGCCTCATTTGGAAAAGTATGTAAAAGATATCGTGGGTACCTATAAAAACGACAAGCGCGTTATCATCTGGGATATGTATAATGAACCGGGCAACTCCAAAATGTTTAAAAAAAGCTTGCCCCTGCTTGAAGCGGCTTTTAAATGGGCACGCGAAGTCGATCCCGTTCAACCCTTAACAGCCGGTCCCTGGGGAGATTTTTACAATATTTTTTCACGGAAATCCTTAATGACCAAACGCATGTTTGAGCTCTCAGATGTCTTAACTTTCCATGCTTATGAACCGCCTTGCAGATTCCGCTATAAAATACGAATCCTCCGGAACCACTTTAAACGGCCTTTAATTTGCACCGAATGGCTTTTTCGACAAAACGGAGACACTTTTGCTGCAATACTTCCCATATTTTCCAGAAACCACATCAGCTGGTATAATTGGGGACTTGTGGCAGGTAAAACCCAAACCTATTACCACTGGGGGTCAAAGAAAGGAAGCTCCCCTCCCAAAATATGGCAACACGATATTTTCCACAAAGACGGTACACCATACAATAAAAAAGATCTTCAACTTATACGGAATTTTAAATTCGTTAAACAAAAATAGATATGAAATTCAGGGTTTTGAACAGCTATCGGTATGTAATACCTGCTCTAGTTATACTCTCATGCAGTTGTCATATGAAAAACAATAAAAACAAGGCGGAAAAGGACGGAAAACCCGCTTACGTCAAAGGTACTTTTGGGTACGATCATCATTTTGTCAGTCAGTATGCCGATGCCATTGTATTATCGGAGAAGGACAGCGATGCACAGATACTTGTGAGTCCGGACCTTCAAGGAAGGATATTGACCAGTACTTTTGACGGAGCCAATGGCAAGAGCCTGGGTTATTTTAACCACAGTCGTGTGGCTTCAGAAAAAACATACCCGCACAGCCAGGGATACGGCGGTGAAGACCGTTTTTGGATCGGACCGCAAGGCGGGCAGTTTACTATTTTCTTTCACCCGGGGGATCCCTTCGATTTCGAGCACTGGTTTACGCCTAAAGCCATTGATCAGGAGCCTTTTAAAGTAATTTCTGCCAACGACTCCTCCATAAGGCTCAGCCAAGAAATGGCCGCCACCAATTATTCCGGGTTTCGTTTCCAATTGGAGATTCAAAGAACGATAAGCCTGATCAGTCGTGCTCAGGCAAGGGCATACCTGGGATTGCCCTCCCTAAGCCCCACCATAAAATATGTCGGTTTTCAGTCCAACAATACCCTGACGAATAAAGGAAAAATCCCCTGGAAAAAAGAAACGGGCCTATTGTCCATATGGATACTTGGCCAGTTTCCCGCAGGAGCAACTATTGTTATCCCTTTTAAAGGCAAAGCAAACCAAAAGGGGTATAGTGAATACTTTAAAGGATTAACACCTCGATTGACTGCTCAACAGGTTAAAATCGATAAAAATATAATTTATTATAACGGCAACGGGCATGAAATCGGAAAAATCGGGTTACAACGACAGTATATCACCCCCTATTTTGGAAGCTACAACAGCCATACCAATGTTTTGACTATTATTCAATATGAATATTCCAAAAAAGATACGGCCTATGTCAATTCTCTATGGAAACGACAGCAACATCCTTATGCCGGAGATGTGGTCAATGCCTATAATGACGGACCATTGGATACCGCGGCAGCTTTTCAGCCCACGTTTTACGAGCTGGAATCTTCATCGCCCACCCGGGAATTACAACCCGGAGAACATCTTAGCCACTACCATCGAACATACCATTTCAAGGGCAAAAAACAACAGTTAAATAAAATATGTAAAGCCCTATTAGGAACGACGATAGAAAAAATTAAGAACACATTTCCTTAAAGATCTACTTCATAAAATTTGTACATACATTAAAAAGATACCATGAGCGAAAATATCACACGCAAAGAAGCATTAAAAAGAATGGGGCTATTAGGCTTAAGCCCAATGGTTCCGCAATTTATGCATTCCTTTCCACAGGGAAAAAGGCCAAATATTATCATGGTTTTGTGTGATCAGTTTCGCGCAGACGCCTGCAAACGCGAAGGCTTTGAACTAGATACAACACCATTCTTAGATTCTCTTGCGCAAAACGGCACTTGGTTCAATAAAGCTTATTGTGCAACTCCGGCTTGCGTACCCAGCCGCACAGCCATGCAAACAGGACGTTTCCCTAGTGCCAACAGGGTAAAAACAAATTATAATATCCAGGATGCGATATTTAGTAAAGATTTGTTAGATGTTGTTACAGCGAGGGGATATAAAACGGGCGTAGTAGGAAAAACACAACATTCGTATTTAAGATACCATCTTGAAAGGTTCGATTATTATAAAACCTATGGGCACCTTGGGGAACCAGGAACCAAAAATCCCGAAGTAAGGAAGTTCAACAAATATTTACGGAGTACTCATTTCTATGCTGACTTCAAGCCCGCTCCTTTCCCACCGGAAATGGAACAACCCTATCGTATTGTATCTGATGGCATGAGTTGGCTTTCCTCCCTCAAAGAGAAAAAGGATCCCTTCTTTTTATACCTGTCTATTCCTGAACCACATAACCCTTATCAAGTTCCTGAACCATATTATTCTATGTTTCCACCGGATAAACTCCCCCCTCTCGCTGCGGGTAAAGAAGCTTTAGAAGCAAAAGGAAAAAAGTTTACCATGCATCGCGAATTGGAAGAAAGGGGATATCCGAATTTTGAAAAACATATTCCCAGAATAAGAAGTAATTATTATGGCATGATGCGACTGATAGACGACCAGATGAAAAGACTAGTAGATTATTTAAAAGACAACGACCTTTATGAAAATACTATCCTGTTGTTTGTTGCAGATCATGGTGATTACACAGGAGAATACGGCTTGATAAAAAAAGGAGCTGGCCTGCCGGATTGTTTGGCGCGTATACCTATGCTTTGGCATGGTCCGGGTATTATCAAAAATAAAGATCCGCACGATGCACATGTTTCCAATATAGACATTATGCCTACAATATGCAGTTTAGTGGGTTACCCCATACCTGATGGTGTGATTGGAAGAAGTCTGTGGCCGCTACTCACGGGAAAGGATTATCCTAAAGCAGAGTTTGCCAGTGTGGTTGCCCAATATGGTTTTGGCGGTAGGGATTATACAAGTGTTAATCAAATTAATCCCTATAAAGATGGTTGCCTCACCAAAGGGAAAGAAGATTTTCTGGAACTGAATTCTTATGCGGGAAGTGGATTCCTTAGACTACTTAGAAAAGATGACTGGAAGCTGATTTATAATATGCAAGGCAATGGAAGATTATATTATCTTCCAGATGATCCGGGCGAGGTAAATGATTTGTTTCAGGAAGAAAATTACCAGAATAAAAAATTAGAACTGATACAAGATATGTTGGCTTGGGAATTACGTTCTCAGGACCCGTTGCCATTACCGAGACGCCGTTATATTTATCGGAGTGATCCACATAATTATTGGTACCCTTACCATGATCCAGATGTGATGTAAGATTATTTTGAGATAATATATCGAATGCAGAAGTAATAAACGAACAATCAAAGAATCAAAAAGTTATGAATCTAAAGGCAAAGAACGAAACTTCTTATAACCTCCGCTATATTCTAACCATCTCCTTTATCTCTGCCTTAGGCGGGTTACTGTTTGGTTTTGATATATCGGTTATTTCCGGCGCCCTTCCTTTCATCACGCCTTATTTTGACTTAAGCGAATGGGGAAAAGGTTTCGCAGTAAGCAGCCTTTATCTGGGTTGTATGGCAGGCTGTTTAATAGCAGGTACGATATCCGAGAAATACGGACGTAAACCCGGATTAATGTTGTCTGCCTTTCTTTTTGCAGTGTCTGCCATTGGCGTAGCTTTATCACACCATTTATTTTGGTTTATTTTCTTTCGTATTATCGGTGGCTTGGGCGTTGGAATGGCTTCCATGTTATCGCCTATGTATATCGCAGAAATATCGCCCGCAAGTATCAGAGGAAGAATGGTTTCCATTAACCAGTTAACCATTGTAATCGGTATTTTACTGACCTATTATATCAACTATTTACTCGCTGCACATCCGCACGGGTGGCGATGGATGTTCGGCTGTGGTCTCGTCCCTTCTCTGCTGTTTTTGATTGGAATGTTTTTCGTCCCTGAAAGCCCGCGATGGTTGATCACCGCCGGGAAAAAAGAGAAAGGAAAAAAAATATTAAGGCGTATTGGCGGGGCAAATTATGCAGATCAGGTAATGGGGCAAATCGGCAATACCATTCAGGAAGATAAACCAAGAAAGTGGTCTGTATTGCTTAACAAAAACGTCTTTCCCATCTTGTTAATTGGCATAGTACTGGCCGTTTATCAACAATTCTGCGGGATTAATGTAGTCTTCTTTTATGCTCCGGATATATTCGCAAAAACTGGCGCCGGCGTACAGACCCAGTTGCTGCAAACCATTGCCGTTGGCGGTGCTAACCTCATTTTTACCCTCATAGCTATGTGGCTGGTAGAAAGAGCAGGGCGAAGAGGGTTGATGTTATTCGGCTCGGCGGCCTTAGCCATTTGTTATATCATCATCGGATTTCTATTACACGACATTACCGGAAACGGACTTTGGCTGCTTTTTTTTATTTTGTTAGCCATTGCCTCTTATGCTGTTTCTCTGGCACCGGTGACCTGGGTTTTAATTTCAGAAATATTCCCCAACCGCGTTCGCAGTGCCGGTGTTTCTATAGCTACATTCTTCCTGTGGCTGGCCTGCTATATACTGACACTGACTTTCCCCGTGATCATGGATAAGTTCGGCGGCTATACGGCTTTTTGGATCTACGCGGGAATATGTATACTCGGGTTTCTGTTCGTGTATTTTAAGGTAAGGGAGACCAAGGGAAAAACGCTGGAAGAAATGGAAGGAATATTCAAAAAAAGACAGTAGTAGTATACCAAAACCATCCAAGGTTGTTTCCAAGATAATCTCAAAGATTAAGCGCAATAAAAATTGGGACGCTAAGCTTGATACTTAGCCGTCAGATCAATACAATCATAAAAAACCTTAACATCAAAATAATATATCAATGCAAAATGTAAAAGCTTGGGAAGAGAAAGTAACCATTCCTACATACAAAGTAGGAGAACCAAACAAAAACCCGATGTTCCTCGAAAAAAGGGTGTATCAGGGTAGTAGTGGTGTTGTTTATCCTTATCCGGTCATTGACAAGGTATCGGATGAAAAAGAAGACAAGGCATACAAGGCCCTTTACCTGGAGAACGACTATTTAAAGATTATGATACTTCCGGAAATGGGCGGACGTATCCAGATGGCTTATGACAAAACAAATGACTACCATTTTATTTATCACAACCACGTGATAAAACCCGCGCTGGTCGGACTCACCGGTCCATGGATATCCGGGGGCATAGAATTTAACTGGCCCCAGCATCATCGTCCGAGCACTTTTAATCCCGTTGACTATACCATTGAGGAGCATGAAGATGGCAGTAAAACCGTTTGGGTCAACGAAACAGAGATCATGTTCCACACCAAGGGCGCTGCAGGCTTTACCTTATATCCGGATAAAGCCTACCTGGAGGTGAAAGGCAAATTATATAACCGCACCCCATTTCCACAAACCTTTCTTTGGTGGGCCAATCCCGCGGTAGAAGTAGATGAACATTATCAGTCGGTGTTCCCTCCTGACGTAAACGCTGTTTATGATCATGGCAAAAGGGATGTCTCTTCCTTTCCTATAGCCAGGGGAACGTATTACAAAGTAGATTATTCTCCCGGTACGGATATTTCTCGCTATCAGAATATTCCTGTACCGACTTCTTACATGGCGGTTAATTCTGCTTTTGATTTTGTAGGCGGTTATCACCATCAAAAGAAAGCAGGTCTATTGCATGTGGCTGATCATCATATTTCTCCGGGTAAAAAACAATGGACCTGGGGTTCAGGAGATTTCGGGAAGACGTGGGATAAGCATCTAACGGATCCCGATGAGGCCGGCCGATATACCCCCTACCTTGAGATCATGACAGGGGTCTACACCGACAACCAACCGGATTTCAGCTGGATCATGCCCAATGAACAGCGCAATTTCAAACAGTATTTTTTACCCTACAAAGAGGTGGGTTATGTAAAAAATGCCAATAAAGAGGCTGCCGTCAACTTAGAGGTAGGAGAAGATACAATAACCATAAAGGTATATGTTACTTCGGAACAAAAGAATGTAAAGGTCGTTCTGAAAAATGAACACAACCTCTTGTGGGAGGAAAAGTCAAACCTGTCTCCAAGGACGGTATTGACTAAAGAATTGACTAAAGAAAACATTTCCGGCAAAAACCTGTTATTGCAGGTTTTCGATGAAGACGGCCATTTACTGATCAGCTATACACCGGTAAGGGCAAAGGAAGAAGCTATTCCGCAGCCAGCAAAAGCCATAGGCGATCCGGGTAAGATAAAAACAAATGAAGAATTATATCTGGCGGGACTCCATTTAGAGCAATACCGTCACGCCACCTACGCTCCTGTCTTATATTACGAAGAAGCCTTGCGTCGGGACCCTTCCGATATCAGGTGTAACAATGCCTTAGGTCTTTGGTATGTTAAACATGGACAGTTCGCCAAAGCGGAACCTTATTTTTATCATGCCATAGAGAAATTAACAAGGCACAACCCCAATCCTTACGACGGGGAACCTTATTATAATTTAGGATTATGTCTGGTATATCAACAGAAGTGGGATGAAGCTTACGATGCTTTCTATAAAGCCTGCTGGAACGCTTCCTGGCAAGATAATGGCTATCTGCAATTGGCATACATAGACTGCCGCCGCGGGCGCTATAACAAAGCATTGGAAAATGTATCCTATTCCCTGGCCAGAAATTACCATGGGATGAAAGCCCGCCATCTGAAGGCTACTTTGTTAAGAAAATTAAACCGACTGGACGAAGCTGTTAAATGGATCAGCGAGACATTATCTCTAGATCAATTTGATTTCGGATCGCTCCATGAGCGCTATAAAGTGTTATCATTAAAAGGGGAAGAAGGACATGCAACAAAAAATAAGTTGACCACCCTGCTGCGCGGATGGGAGCAATCTTACCTGGAAATAGCCATAGACTACGCAAACGCCGGTTGCTACGAGGAGGCCGTGGAATGGCTGCTACAAATAAAAGAAAGCCCTTATCCGATGGTGCATTATTATTTGGCTTATTATTATTCAAAAGTTGGAAAAGACGTTGAAAAAAACACGGCTTTAGAAAAAGCCTTTCAATTATCAGAAGAGAAAGTGTTCCCAAACAGGCTGGAAGACATTCTATTGTTGCAGTTTGTAATTAAAGAAAATACGCATGACTATAAAGCCTGCTACGCCCTGGGTAACCTGTGGTACGATAAAAGGCAATACGAAGAGGCTCGCTCCTGCTGGGAAAAAGCTGTTGCTATATGCGATGACTTCCCTACCGCTCATCGCAACTTGGGAATTGTTTATTATAACAAATGCAATGAACCCGAAAGCGCTGTAAAAGAATACGAAAAAGCTTTTGCTTGTGATACCGGCGATGCCCGTGTTCTTTTTGAGCTGGATCAGCTTTACAAACAAAGAAACACACCCATAAAGGAACGATTACATTTTTTAAACGAGCACTTTTCCTTAGTCCAGCAACGGGACGATCTTTATATTGAGTATGTAACCCTGCACAATTTATCCGGTTTGTACAGGGATGCTTTACAGCTTATAGAGCAAAGGCGTTTTCATCCCTGGGAAGGTGGGGAAGGAAAAGTATCTAAACAGTATGTTTACACAAAAATAGCCCTCGCCAAAAAAGCATTATGCGATAAAAACTATGATGATGCGATCCAATTGTTAACAGAAGCGCAACAGTATCCGGAAAGCTTAGGAGAAGGGAAGCTACATGGCGCGCAGGAGAATAATATTCTCTATTGGCTGGGATGCGTTTACGACGCCGCGGGTGATTCACAACGGGCCATTGACAGTTGGCAAAAGGCGGCTAAAGGCTTAAGTGAACCTGTTCAGGCCATTTATTATAACGATCAGGATCCGGCCATGATCTTTTACCAGGGACTGGCACTGCAAAAGCTAGCAAATGAGGGAGAAGCAAACATGCGTTTTAATAACCTGCTCAGTTATGGACAAAAGCACTTGAATGATAAAATAGAAGTTGACTTTTTTGCGGTCTCTCTGCCGGAACTATCTGTATTTGAAATCGATTTAGATCAACGAAACAATATCCATTGCCATTACCTGATGGGATTGGGTTATTTGGGGTTGGAAAAAACAAAACAGTCCGAAGAACATTTCAAAGCAGTTTTGGAAATGGATATCAGCCACCAGGGAGCTGCCGATCATTACCAAAGCCTGGTTCATCCGGAGCTTAGCAAAGGATAACCTTTTATGGAGATGATCTCCAGGCTGCAAAATCACACATAGCCCCGCACCAATGCGGGGCTTTCTATAGCTTATGGTTTTTGTGGGCATGCCTTTTTTTGTCGGATTCAAAAGCTATAGCAGCCCAGACCAATTGCATCTCGCCATAACGCTTTAAAATTTGGAAATAACGCAGGCCCCGCTCCTTTTTTGCGTTTTTACTACCGGAACATTGTACAGGCTGGTGAAAAGTACATGCATTGCCTGTGGCGCCCCCTGGATTGAGAGAGCTAATCCACCTCGGTGGAAAATAGCTGCGGTATTAAAAAATATTCCAATTTTGAATTTGTTCCCCTTTTTGTTCCCGTTTTCAAAATCGGCGCTTCGGAAGTACCGTCCAGAAAGGGTTTCAGGAAAAAATGTGCGAAGGAGGAGATTCGAACTCCCACGCCCTTTCGGGCACTACCCCCTCAAAGTAGCGCGTCTACCGGTTTCGCCACCTTCGCAAATAAGACGGGATGCAAAAATAGGCTCTTTTTCCTTTACCTGAAAGAAAATAGTGGCCCTTTTTTCAAATAAAGCCCTACTTCCCGTCAAAAACTTATTTTTGTCCCATGATACCACCACCCACAGCAGGAGAAGACACCAATGAAGATTGGTATGAACGCACCAGCATCACCGTTGACGGGCGACAGGAACCATTGCGTATTGATAAGTTCCTGACCAACCGGATAGAACATGCCACACGCAATAAAATTCAACAGGCTGCCGAGGCGGGGATGATACGGGTCAATCATGAGCCGGTAAAATCCAATTATAAAATAAAGCCGGGAGATGAAATCGTCGTATACACCACCAAGGCACCTGTAGATACCCGGGTAATCCCGGAAGACATTCCGCTGGACGTCCGCTATGAAGACGAAGCCATAATGGTGGTACATAAACCCGCTGGAATGGTGGTACATCCGGGTAATGGCAATTATACCGGCACCCTGCTCAACGGATTGGCGTGGCATCTCGGCTTTCGTTCCCAGGAAGGCATCGACCCGGAGGTTTCCCGCTTTGGCCTGGTGCATCGCATCGACAAATATACCAGCGGCCTGCTGGTCATTGGCAAAACAGAACAGGCCCTTGCTCACCTGGCACAGCAATTTTTTGACCACACTACCGAAAGGACTTACCAGGCGCTGGTATGGGGTCATTTTGAAGCAAGCAGCGGAACCATTGAGGCCAACATTGCCCGGAATCCCCGTTTTCGTAAAAAGATGGCCGCATTCCCGGAGGGCGAACATGGAAAGCAGGCTGTAACCCATTATACGGTATTAGAGGCTTTTCATTACGTTTCCCTGTTGGCGTGCAGGCTTGAAACCGGGCGTACCCATCAGATCAGGGTACATATGCAATATTCGGGTCACCCGCTTTTTAATGACAGCACCTATGGGGGCGACCGCATTGTAAAAGGTACGGTTTTCAGCAAATACCGCCAGTTTATCGACAACTGTTTCAAAATATTGCCCCGGCAGGCGTTGCATGCGAAAACCCTGGGATTTATCCATCCAACGACAGGAAAGAAAATGACCTTTGACAGTGAGTTACCCGAAGATTTTCAGGCAGTACTGCATAAATGGCGGGAATATACGAAAACCAAGCACAAAGCAAACGGCTAAAAACTCCGGTCTGGCCGACCTCAAGGGTTGACCGCCCTGTCTACTATACCTTTCACTTCACTCAGTTTAATCCGGTCTTGCTGCAGGGTATCCCGGTAACGGATGGTCACCGTTTCATCTTCTTTGGTCTGGTGATCAACCGTCACGCAGAAAGGCGTTCCAATGGCATCCTGACGGCGATAGCGCTTGCCAATGCTGTCCTTTTCTTCATACCAACACTGAAAATGGGACTTACAACCATCCATTAACTCGCGGGCGATCTCCGGCAACCCTTGCTTTTTAATCAGCGGCAAGATGGCCAGCTTCACAGGAGCCAGCCGCGGATCGAAACGCATCACCCTTCTGGTTTCCGTCTTAGCCGGATCACTGGCGGGAACTTCTTCTTCCTGATATGCTTCGCTTAATACCATCATCAGCGTGCGGTCCAGCCCTACAGAAGTTTCCACCACATAAGGAATATAATTTTTATTGATCTCGGGATCAAAGTACTGCATCTTCTTGCCGGAATATTCCTGGTGACGGCTTAAATCGTAGTCTGTACGGGAATGGATGCCCTCGACTTCTTTAAATCCGATCGGAAAATCATATTCAATATCTACGGCGGCGTTGGCATAATGCGCCAGCTTGGCGTGGTCATGAAATTGCAGATGCGAAGGGGCTATGCCCAGGCTTTTATGCCACCGGAGCCGTTCGGATTTCCAATGTTCATACCACTCGAGTTCGGTACCCGGACGAACAAAAAATTGCATTTCCATCTGCTCGAACTCCCGCATACGGAAGATGAACTGGCGGGCCACGATTTCGTTGCGGAAGGCTTTACCGGTTTGTGCAATACCAAACGGAATCTTCATCCTGCCCGTTTTGCGCACATTTAAAAAATTCACGAAAATACCCTGCGCGGTTTCAGGGCGCAAGTACAACGCACTAGCCTCACTACTCACGCTTCCTACCTGGGTGGAAAACATGAGATTGAACTGGCGGATCTCCGTCCAGTTGGCTGTTCCGGAAACGGGGCATACAATATTTTCAGCTTCAATCAACGTTTTCAAGCCGTCAAAATCATCTTTTTTCAGCAGCGCTTCCATTTTGTCCAATAAAGCCGCTCCGTCTTTTTCTTTACCGTTGGCGCTCAGCTTCTCAGCTTTCGCTTCTATAAGGTGATCCACCCGGTAGCGCTTCTTGCTGTCTTTGTTGTCGATCATCGGATCGCTAAAATTATCCACATGCCCGGAAGCTTTCCAGGTTGTCGGGTGCATAAAAATAGCTGCGTCCAGTCCGACGATGTTTTCGTGCATCTGCACCATGGACTTCCACCAGTAGTCCCGTATGTTCTTTTTTAACAGCACACCATTCTGGCCGTAATCATAAACGGCACTTAGTCCGTCATATATGTCACTGGAAGGAAAGATAAAACCGTATTCTTTACAATGGGCAATTAATGCCTGCAGGGTATTTTGTTCTTTTGCCATAGCCCGCAAAGATAATATTTACAAATCAATTGCCCGAAGCGGGATTGTCCCCTCTTAACTTTTCATTATGCAGGTGACGCTTGGCATCCCGGTTGGTCTTTTTTACAAAATTTTGCTCAAGCGCAACCGACAGATCTACCCCTGTTTGGTTGGCCAGACACAAGAGTATCCACAACACATCGGCCAGCTCATCGGCTAATTCCTTTCTTTTATCGCTTTCTTTAAAGGACTGCTCGCCGTACTTTCGAGAGATAATGCGCGCTACTTCTCCCACCTCTTCGGTGAGCAGCGCCATATTGGTCAATTCATTAAAGTACCTGACGCCGTGTTGGTTGATCCACTGATCTACACGCTCTTGGGCTTCTGTAATGGTCATGCTGGTTGTATTTTAAAAGAATAATAATCGGTCTAATCAACGGTTAACTGCAGGCCATCAAAGGCCAAAAATTTACCTTCAGGCAATTCCTCCGTCACCTCTTTATAACGGCCGAGTTGATGGCTGATGTGCGTAAAATAGGTAGCCTCGGCCTGTAATTCATCAGACAAGGCAATCGCTTCCGGCAAGGTAAAATGAGAAATATGCGGCTGCTTACGCAGGGCGTTTAAGACCAGGACCTTAGTGCCTAATATTTTTTCTTTCTCTACCGGATCAATATAGTTCGCGTCGGTAATATAGGTAAAGCTGCCAATGCGGAACCCGACTACCGGCATCTTATAGTGCGTAACGTGAACAGGCCTGATACGCACGCCTTCTACCTCAAAGGGTTCATTGCCCACCGTATGTAAATTAATCTGGGGAATACCGGGATATCTTTTTTCCGCAAACACGTAAGAAAACTCCTTCCGGATGATGGATTGGGCGGCTTCCGTCGCATAAATATCTACCGGTCCGTTTTGAAAATAGTTGTAGGCCCGCACATCATCCATTCCCGCGATGTGGTCTTTATGAGAATGCGTAATCAAAACAGCGTCAAGGTGATCTACCCCTGCACGCAACATCTGATAACGAAAGTCCGGCGTGGTGTCTACGACGATGTTTAATTCATCCTGCTGGATGAGAATACTGCTTCGCAAGCGTTTGTCTTTGGGATCATCCGAAGTGCATACTTCGCATTTACAGGCTATCATGGGGACGCCCTGAGAAGTTCCGGTTCCTAAAAACGTAATTTTCAAACTAAGCGTCCTTTTAATATGCTCTTTTGATCACTTCTTGTCTTGATCGATATCGTCTTCATGTTTTTCATGCTCATCCAATGCTATTTCCTGCTCCACCACTTGCTGAAGCAGCTCATTTTTCTCCGCATCCCGTAAAATAACTTCGTAGCACTTTTTGGAATCTGAACCCAGGCGGTTGATGTCTATCTTTAAATCAGCGAGTAAATCCGACAACACACTTATGCGCCCCTCCTGGTCTAAAAACTTATTAATGACTATCACCTTGCGGTGTTCTAAAACACAGTAGCCGCTATTGAAGTTGCCTTTTTCCAGGCGCAAAACATAGCCTGCTTCATTCAGCAGCTTTTCAAGCTTCTCTAAATTGGCCTTCGTGTTTTTTAAGGGCATCTCTTCTCCTGATTAAAATCAACTCCAAAAATACTAAAAACAGCTGACTTACAAAAGCGCGCGGTGATTACCGGCTGTAGTTCGGCGCTTCTTTCGTGATGTAAATATCATGGGGATGATTTTCTTTGACCGTGGCCGCCGATATTTTGATGAACTTGGCTTTTTGCAGGGCCGGTACATCTTTCGCACCACAATAACCCATCCCTGCACGGAGGCCGCCAACAAACATCTGTGCCACTTCGCTTAAGGTGCCTTTATAGGGTACCCGGCCCACAATTCCTTCCGGTACTAGCTTTTTTATGTCGGACTCTACATCCTGAAAATAGCGGTCTTTGCTTCCTTCCGCCATGGCTTCTATGGAGCCCATTCCGCGGTACGTCTTGAACTTGCGCCCCTCATAGATGATTGTTTCTCCGGGGCTTTCTTCTACTCCGGCAAAGACGGATCCTGCCATGACGCAGGAAGCGCCGGCGACCAACGCCTTCACCATATCTCCGGTATAACGGATACCGCCATCGGCGATAACCGGTATTTTTCTGCTCTTCAATACGGAGGCTGCTTCCATCACGGCCGTCAGCTGCGGCATGCCCGTGCCGGTGACCACTCTTGTCGTGCAGATAGACCCCGGTCCTACCCCCACTTTGACGGCATCTGCACCCGCGTCCGCCAATGCTTTAGCTCCCGCGGCAGTAGCCACATTACCAGCTATAAGCGACAGGGATTTAAATTGCTTTTTGATCCTGTTTAAGGCGTCTAATACGCCTTTGGAATGTCCATGGGCGCTGTCCAGACAAACGATATCAACGCCCGCCTGCACTAAGGCATCCACCCGTTCTATGACATCACCGGTAATGCCGATGGCCGCTCCCGATAACAGCCGACCATACTGGTCTTTCACCGCAAAGGGGAAACTCTGCACCTGCAATATGTCCCGGTAAGTGATCAGGCCAATCAATTTTCCCTGTTTGTCCACTACCGGCAGTTTTTCAATCTTGTATTGTTGCAGAATGCGTTCCGCTTTTTTAAGGTCGGTACCCTTGGGAGCCGTAACCAGGTTCTCCGTGGTCATCACTTCACTCACCTTATGTTGCAGGTTTTTTTGAAAACGCAGATCCCTGTTGGTTAAAATACCTACGAGTTTGTTCCCCGGATCCACAATCGGGATACCACCGATATGGTTGTCTTCCATCAGGCGCAGCGCTTCTTTGACGGTCGCCGTTTCCGGCAGGGTAATGGGATCCAGAATAAGGCCATTTTCCGTTCGCTTGACTTTTCTTACTTCTTCGGCCTGCCGGTTGATGGACATGTTTTTATGCAGGATACCCAGACCACCCTCGCGCGCCATAGCTATGGCCATTCGGGACTCCGTAACCGTATCCATCGCGGAGGAGATCATCGGCATATTAAGCCTGATCTTCTTGGTTAAATGAGTTGAAATGTTTACTTCCCGGGGCAGTACTTCTGAGTAAGCGGGAACTAATAAAACGTCATCAAAGGTGAGTCCGTCACCGGTGAATTTGGAATTCGCTGCTGGCATAGCAATTACCTTTTTTTAAAAATAATTGCACGCAAAATTACGTAAAATCGAGATAAGTAACCGCTAAAAATAAATGGAGGTACGGCAACTAACCATTTTTAACAAAAAGGTTGAATTTACTAAAGAGGGAAAGGACACAAAACAGCTTAGAACGGTGCTCAGGAACCGGTCGTTAAAGTGGCTGCCTGGGTGGCGATCCTTTGCCCGGCTATTCCGGTTGAAATTGGGAAAATCAAAAAGGCTTTTCTACTTTAGACTGATGTCAAGCCCCGGAATCAAAGCATCACGCCAGGACATGCTGTGGCATATACCAAAGCGGCCATCCGGATTTTCTTGTCCATAAAGCGATAAACCGGATAATTGGAGACTTATGAAAAAACTAACGGTGATTTTTATCACGCTATTATGCGCTGCCTGTTTAAACCAACCCGGTAAAAGGGGCCAATCCACAACCGGAACGAAGGAAAAAAAGGCGGTGAAATATTATCAAAAGGCTTTAGCGCATGACAGGCCGGCTGCCACGCCGGACTCCCTTCCCTATGCCATTTCCTTACTAGATTCAGCAATTTCACTTGATGCGGACTATTCCAAGGCCTACCTGCTGAAACAAGCTTATCAAATCCGGCTTGGCAAATACAAAGAGGCCCTCAAAACACTTGACACCCTCCAACACCTCCAAACCGATGATCCGCAATTGAAGGGCTTGGAAGGATTTGTGTACCTGCTGCTGGGAGATACCGGACAAGCAACGGCAGCACTGGAAAAGTCCGACAGCCTCTGGAACCTGAGGCTTGACACCATTTCATCCGCTAATGACCAGGGGCTGCTCGGGACGCTATTGGGCAAGGCGGCCAATCTTAAGCTGCTGGGAAAAGAACAAAAGGCCAACAGTATTTACACCCAAATTCTTGAAGATTCCAGCTTTAATAAAGAGCAATACAAGGAGATGAAAAAGACGATTGATACGTTATTTCTAAAGCAATCAACGGAAGAATTCTACCAATATCTGGTGCATGGTCTTCATAATGGCAATACCCGCCCCTGAGAGCCGGGGAGCGGAATCGCAGAGCTTATCGATAAACGACCATTCTTACCCGACTACAGCTCAAGCTAAGCGCTAAATTAGAAGCCTCCGGAAAAAGAAAAGCTGACCGCATAACCGGCAAAGTACCCATTCGGGTATCTTAAAAACCGCTTGTTTGGCTGGAAAGTTCAATGTGCAAAACAAGCGGCTTATGGCATAGGGGTAAAATGACCTTTTCCTCCCGCCGAACCTATCGGAAGCGGAGCTACTCCGGTAGGCCGTAATAAGCGCAGGTGGCCTGATAATCGCTGGCGTCCGGGGGCGGCGACGCATGACGAGCAGAGGCATTAGCCGGTATGACGACTACTTTCCATTTTAAGGCCGGCAGATAGTCTTTTTGTATATAGTATTCCGTAAAGAAAGGATATGGAAAGCCTGGTATCTCCGGTAGTATCCAGTCCCAGTCTCCCTGCTTCAAGGAAACCACGGGCACTATTGCATACTGCCCTTCCGAAAGGGCTTTCATAACAAACCTAAATTCCACGGCTCCATCGTAATGCCCGAGTACGTCGTTACCTTCCGTTACAACAGACTGAATCCGGGTACGAAACGGCGTAAGCCGGATCCCTTTCCCGTTATCCACATACACTAAGATGAGCCCGCCCGCATCCGCGGCATCAATTTTAAAAGGAGCCGGATAAGCGATCGCCACACTGAGGTCATCGGGCGCTGCAAAAATATCCATCTGCCCCCGCACGGTATCCGTCCAGCCCGCTTCGGGAATGGTAAACCAGCCCGAGCTCGTTACATTGGCATTGGCAACAGTTCCTTTGTCGCCTTTCGGGCCGCGCAACGCGATACCGGATCCCCACACATTAGCAGTTTTGGGGCCATAAAGTATGAAACCGTCGGTATCCAGGTAATAGTCTCCTGCCTTTCCCATCGTCGCTGCCGGCGCGTCTGCCCCGGTCCATATCCGGCTTGCGTCCGCTCCATCCTGTCCCGCTTCTCCGCGTTCGCCTTTGGAGCCTTTGGGGCCGGTACTTCCTTTTTCCCCTTTATCCCCCTTAGGTCCTTTCGGACCCGTTTCTCCCCGGTCTCCTTTTTCTCCTTTCAGGCTTATGGGATCCTCCCATCCGCCTTTTGTTTTCGGGCCATAGAGTTCGCTGGCGGTTATGTCTAAATAATAATCGCCGGGCTGCCCCAAATCGACGGCGGGATTTCCCTTACCGGAATAAACGGCGCTGCCGCCTGCTCCGGCGATGCCCTGTGAACCCCGGGGGCCCGGTTGTCCCGGCTGCCCCGCTTCCCCTTGTGGCCCTGTCGGGCCTTCCTTGGTACACCCCATCATGCCAACCATGGCCAACAGCAATACTATGCTTGGTAGACGTAATCTTTTCATGTTTTTTCTTTTATTATTATTCTGATATACCATAATACGCGCAAGTGGCCTCATAATCGCTTGGGTCCGGGGGAGGAGAAGACCGGCGTGCCTGGCTTGCCGGAACAACAATCACTTTCCACTTTAAAGCGGGCAAATAGGTTTTGTTGATATATTCACTGGGGCTGTCCTTCCAATCCCAAACACCGGTTTTTAAAGCCACCACCGGGATGACATAATAATATTTTAAAGAAGCCTCCTGGGATTTGGTAATCACAAAACGAAATTCAACAGTACCCTCATAAAGTGCTGCCATACCGTGATGTATGATTGCTACAGACTTTATTGCTGCCATGCCGGGTGCGAGGCTGATGCCATGGCCGTCATTGACGTAGCAAAGGATCGCCCCGTCGCCATCAGCTATTTTTACTTTATAAGGGTCATTATACGCTACCACTGTGCTCTTGTCCCCGGGTTCGACATATTGATTACCAGATCCGTCTTCGCTCATTTTTTCCCAGCCACTTTCTCCAATACTGAACCAGCCGGAGTTAATGACTTTTACCTCCCCGGGCTCGCCCTTTTCGCCTTTGGGACCACGCAAAACAATACCGGTTCCCCACCCGGAACTCGTTTTAGGCCCGTATAACTTATAGTTTGAAATGTCCCAGTAATAGTCCCCTGTCTTTCCGTCTTCAGCTGTTGGCCCGGAAGTTCCGCTTAATATGCGGCTGCCATCTTGGCCATCCTGGCCCGGCTCGCCTTTGTCGCCCTTCAGCCCGGGGGCGCCCGTGTCTCCTTTATCCCCTTTGTCGCCCTTATCGCCTCGGCTGCCCGTCGCTCCCTTATCGCCTTTTTCTCCTTTCAATATAAGCGGATCATCGCCCCAACCCTTTTCGGTTTTGGGTCCGTAAAGGGCACCGCTGACCAGATCTATATAAAAATCACCTGCCTGCCCGATGTCTGCAGTGGGCTGGTCGGTACCACTATAAATGATGCTGCCGTCCACCCCCGGAAGGCCTCGCGGCCCCTGCTCTCCTGGTTTTCCTTGTTCTCCCTGCGGACCTTGTGGTCCGGCAGGGCCTTCCTTATCGCAACTGCCAAGGCCTATAATGACGGCCAGGAATACTATTCCTAAAACTTTGATCCTTTTCATCTTTGTTTTTCTTTAGGGTTAAAACTATTTTTTCCGGGGTAAAGGTATTCCTCCCTCACCCGGCTCCAGTGAAATGTATGTAAGATGCGGGGTTCGCTATGCAGGATGCAGGATCTTGTATGTGAAAAGGAAAAAGCGGCGCAAAGCGCGGTAAAAAAAAGCGCATCCCTGCTGTTGACCACCTCAATTTGTTGTCCGGCAGGGCAAAGGCGTTGTGCGGGCGGCGGACGCCCGCTTTACGGAAAAACCCGACGGGGCATTCAGCTCGCTATAGAATGCTAAAAAAATCTTGGCAGGATCAAATAGGATGCGACGCCTTACGTCCATCACCTCCCGGAAGGACAGGACGTAAGTGCCGGCTGATCTTTCAGTTTGCCGGCCGGTGCCGACAGGTCTTTTACCTCATTAATGGCCCCATTCTTTTAACTTCAGCTCCCATTCCCAGGCGGTGCGCATCATTTCTTCAATATCATATTTAGGATCCCATCCCAAGGCAGTGCGCGCATGTTCGTTATTGGCGTAAATAGCTACCACATCGCCGGGGCGACGCGGGCCGGTAACATAATTCAGTTTCACGCCACTCACTTTCTCGAAGGCCTGGATGGCCTCCAGTACGGTCACGCCCTTGCCGGTTCCCAGGTTAAATACTTCCAGGCTGCTTTTATTTTTCCCGGCTAAGAGATATTGCAACGCTTTCGTATGGGCGTTAGCAATGTCCATGACATGAATGTAATCGCGTACGCAAGAGCCGTCCCGGGTATCATAATCCGTACCGAATACGGTCATTTGAGGGATTTTCCCCCTGGCTGTCTGGGTAATTACCGGCACGAGGTTATCGGGCTTACCCAGCGGCATCTCTCCGATCTGAATAGAAGGATGTGCCCCTACCGGGTTAAAATAGCGCAGCAGGACATTGTTGGTGTCATTTACTTTGGCGTAATCACCGATAATATCCTCCCCCATGTGCTTGGTCCGGGCATACGGGCTTTCCACTTCCCCCATAGGGGTGGACTCCGTCACCGGCAGTTCCTGGGCATTGCCGTAAACCGAACAGGAAGAAGAAAAAACAAAATGGGGGATCTTAAATTCTTTTACACAACGCAGGACATTCACCAGCGACTCCAGGTTGTTATGAAAATAAAGCAACGGCTTATCGACCGATTCCGGGACTGTTTTATAGGCGGCAAAATGGATCACCCCCTCGATATCCCGGTTTTCGGAAAAAACCGCATAGGTATCTTCATAATCGCAAAGATCAACCTTGTAGTTCTTCACTTCTTTGCCCACAATCTTTTTAATATTTTCCAGCAAAAACGTGGAAGAGCGCGAATTGTCGTCTATGGAAATTACATCAAAACCATGGTCTATCAAATCCACAATGGTGTGCGCGCCAATGTATCCGCATCCACCGGTTACTAATACTTTCTTATTCATTCTTATCTTTTTTTAAAAAGCTTTTATCGTGCAAAAATATATTTTTTAGTTGCCATTTCACTTCGGGCTATCGAGTTCTTTCGGCCACTTCAAGCAGGTACCGGCCGTAGCCGCTTTTCAGCAGGGGCTGTGCGATGGCTACCAACTGTTCTTTATTTATAAACCCTTTCAGGTAGGCGATCTCCTCAATACAAGCGATTTTTATGCCTTGCCGGTTCTCAACGACCTGCACGAAGTTGGCCGCCTGCATAAGCGAATCAAAGGTACCGGTATCCAGCCAGGCGGTTCCCCGATCCAGGATTGACACTTTCAACTTCCCTTTGTCCAGGTAAGCCCGGTTCACATCGGTAATCTCATACTCTCCCCGCGCACTGGGCTTAAGATTTTTGGCAATCTCCACTACCTCATTGTCATAAAAGTATAATCCGGGCACCGCATAATTGGATTTGGGCTGTTCCGGCTTCTCTTCTATGGACAGCACCTTATTGTTTTCATCAAATGCGACCACCCCATAGCGTTCGGGATCTGAGACATGATAAGCATATACGATGCCCCCGTCCGGGTCGGTATTGTCCATCAGCTTACGGCCCAATCCAACGCCATAGAAAATATTATCGCCCAATACCAGTGCGACCTTCTCTTGGCCGATAAAGTCCGCACCTATGACAAAAGCCTGTGCCAGGCCATTAGGCTCCTTCTGCTCGGCGTACTTCAATTGGATCCCCAGCCGGCTGCCATCGCCAAGCAGGCGTTGAAAATGCGGCAGGTCGTGCGGCGTAGAGATGATCAATATGTCGGAGATACCCGACATCAGCAGGATGGACAACGGGTAATAAATCATGGGTTTGTCATAGACCGGCATGATCTGTTTGCTGATCGCGTTTGTAATGGGATGTAAGCGGGTGCCGGAGCCGCCGGCAAGAATAATTCCTTTCATTGCGTGCTTTTTTTCTACTTTACAATCATTTTAAATCCTTAGCGGTAAAAGTCATTGGCAATAATTCCGAAACCGATGAAATGGCATAAACCATACCACTCCGGCCTCCCATCAGGATACGAATGGGGCCCTGCTGACGGTTTTCATATTCCATTAACGTTTGGCGACAGATTCCACAAGGAGCAATGGGACGGTCGTCCCGGCCCGATGCGCGCTTATAGCTAAGGGCCATGGCTAAGACCGCCGCCTCCGGGTACTGGGAGGAAGCGCTTGACAGCGCCACCCTTTCTGCACAAATTCCGGCGGGAAAGGAGGCGTTCTCCTGGTTGCTGCCACAAACGATCCGGCCATCTTCCAGCAAAAGCGCTGCGCCCACCCGAAAAGCCGAATAAGGGGCATAGGCATTTTTCAATGCTTTTTGCGCAGCAGCCAACAATTCCCGGTCCGCTTCCGATAATTCCGACGATGAGCTGTAGCAGTCCACCGACAGCATGTATGTGATCTGTTCCACAGCAGCAATATTTAATGGATGCCATTAAACAAACGGCTCCAGCGGATACCGTCTTCATCGTAGCTCATCCAGATAAACCAGGCCTCCCCTACCACATGCGACTCGGGCACAAAACCCCAGTAACGGGAATCCAACGAATTATCCCTGTTATCTCCCATCATCCAATAATAGTTCATCTTAAAGGTATAGGTATCTGCGCGTTTGCCATTGATATAAATCGTCCCGTCCTTTATCGCGATATCATTGCCTTCGTACACGTCTATCAGGCGTTTGTATAAGGCGATATTGGACCTGTTCAGTTGAACCGTCGCCCCTTCTTTAGGAATGTAAATCGGTCCGTAGTGATCGGGGGACCATTTGAAATGAGCTGTGTCGTGGGGGAATACCGCCGGGGTCACGGTGGTGTCCAGGGTCCTGACAATACTTTTTACCATTTTAAAATGACTTAGTTCCGCGGAATCGGACTGGGTAAGATTAAAGCGGTAGGTAGCCGTGGTAGGATCCTCATAAGTAGGCATCGCGATTTTCAATTCCTTCAGCCTGTTCACATTAAACACACTGCCATCCGTTTGCACGTAATAATACTTTTGCGAATGCGGAGGAATGGGCTCTCTTTCTCCATTAATATAAACCACACCGTCTCTGACCGATAAGGTGTCCCCTGCTATCCCGACGCAGCGTTTGATATAATTCTCTTTCCGGTCCACCGGGCGGGTGGCTATGGTGTAATTGTTGTGAATATATTCTCTGCCAAACCGGCGAACCATCGCGTAATAGTCCGCCTCCTGGGCCTCCCCTTCCTTGTTGATAAGGACCGTATCCCCGTCGGGGAAGTTAAACACCACTACATCACTTCTTTTAATATCCCCAAAGCCGGGCAGCCGGTGGTAGTCAAATTTAGGCCAGGTGGAATAAGAACGGATATTTAAAATAGGAATCGTACTCATCGTAAAAGGTACCGCCAAGGGCGTCATGGGTACCCTGGGGCCATAGCTGAGTTTATTCACAAAAAGAAAATCATGAACCAACAGCGTTTTTTCCATGGAAGGGGTCGGTATGGTGTAGGCTTCAAAAAAGAAGGTACGGATAATGCTGGCTGCGATAACGGCAAAAATAGCGGCATCAATCCATTCCCTCAATGCCGACTTTTTCTTTTTCCTTCCTTTCCCTTTTTTCTCCTTAGAAGCAGAAGTGGCAGCATGTGTCGTCTTCTTTTTCTGTATTTTTTGGTTCATACAATTATAGATCTGAAAGGCAAAAATACCATTCCTTTTTTAGTTTTTGCTTTTACATATCGAAAAAAAAGCATAAAATAGCTTTATGCCTCTCTTTTCAGAAAATATTCGATCCCCAGCCGGTAGCCAGTGAGGCCAAGGCCACTGATACTTCCCTTACAGACCGGTCCGATGAGGGTTTCATGCCGGAATTCCTCCCGGGCAAACACGTTGGAAATATGGATTTCGATCACATCAGCGGGCACCGAGGCAATGGCGTCCCGTATGGCGACACTGGTATGCGTATAGGCGCCGGCATTCAGCAGAATACCCGCTGCGCTAAAGCCATCCTTTTGGATCTGCGTCACGATTTCTCCTTCCACATTATTTTGAAAATAGGTCAGGTCGACCGCTTCATAATCCGCTTGTAATTGTTCAAAAAAAGACTCGAAAGAATGATTTCCATAGATACCAGGCTCTCTCTTTCCCAATAAATTTAAATTGGGACCATTAATTATTGCAATATTCATAAATGATCAGTTCTGTTCTTCCATGGACGATTAGGATG
>CAYXRN010000019.1:0-34187 GCA_964467635.1 uncultured Chitinophagaceae bacterium
TAGAAGTTATGGAGAGTGATATTAACCTCGTTCATTTTCTTATTCGTTACATACCCCGCTTATCCATTTCACAATTGGTTCGTAGGTTAAAACAAGATCTACTCGTCAGTATCGTAAGCTAATTTGGTCAGATGGGTTCTTCGTTTGTTCAATTGGCGAAGCAAGTCCAAACTATCTGTCAATACACCTTAACTCAAGGCTAATGGTCGCTTACATCCCGCCGAGCCTATCGGCATCAGTGGGTTTTACGCTCCACTTTTATAAATAGAATTTCAAGGGCGTCCCCTGCGGGTTATTCCAAACAGAAGCGAAATAATAAATAAAACAACAAATATCCAAAAAAGGATTTTTGCTATCCCAACCGCGCCGGCAGCAATGCCTCCAAAACCAAAAACAGCAGCAACAATAGCAATAATAAAAAAGATAATAGCTAAACGTAACATAATATAAATTTTAAGAGGATCAAAAAATAATAATGGGAAAAACGTACTTCTAAAAACTTCCTCTTTGACCAGCTTGTTAAAAAATGAACACCCGAAAGAAGGCGCGTTTTAAGAAGTACGTTGCGATTAAAGATCAGTCTTCCCTGATCAATTTTTCAATAGCTTCTTTGCTTTGTCCTGTTTTCTTTTGTATGCGGCCGATGAGCTCATCTTCCTTTCCTTCTTCGTAATAAAGATCATCATCGGTCAGGTCAGCATACTTTTGTTTTAGTTTTCCTTTGGCAATATTCCACTTGCCTTTGAATTCCAGCTTATCCATAATCTTGACTTTTATTTGAATAATTAATAATTAGAAAACATCAACATTATATCAAATAAAATGCCAATATCTTTTAACAGTCAATAAAGTCTTACTGCCCGGAGCTGTCTAGGTATCTTCTGGGGGGGGGACGATATCAGTTTAATGCTGTAACTATAGCGAATATGGTGTAAAAACATTCATGGCAAATAGGACGCTTTCTTCTATACCGGAAAATAAAGGTTCTTTCGATAAGTTTTTGTTCTCTAAAGCACTATAAACACCAGGCAGCATTTGTAAATTGCAGTAGCGGTCTGAGTCTGCTATATTTTCATGCCTAGCGGAAAAAAGGCAAAATACTTGACTAGCCCCAAGGCAAAGTAGTCCCTTTTCATCGTTATTACCCCCCTTACTGGTGGTCCTTGAGTGGTTTATGGGAAACCCGCATACAGCCATAACCGGCAATCGTTTGGTCTCCCATAAGTTGCCCGCCCTGGCATCCGATGACTGATAAAGTAAGTAACTATCCGGATTATCCAAGCCGGAATTGAACAGTCTTTGTTACAAAAAAGATGTATTGCACCACTTCCCCCATTGTCACCCTGTTCAAAGCAGCTGTTCAGAATTCGATGCTAAAAAATAAATAGCCATTAAATCAAATAAACCAGGATGGCTAAATGTCATCGACATTTTATTTGGCATTATTTTTTATAACTATTCTATAAAGGTCATGTACCCCTAAAACCATCCTTGACATTTAGTGATCAGCCATTGATCTTAGCAAGAGATGGAGCAAAGACCAATAAAGCTCCGTTTTAACGCGGAGCTTTATTTATTCACTGGTGCAATAAATTAAGTTTATCAAGGATGGCGTTTAAAGGGTAAAGCATGGCACGGGTAGTTGGCGCAGTGCCCATTCGGTAATCACTGGTCCTTGAGATGCTGTGGAAGAATCAGTTTATCAGCCAAGGTTGGGGAATATTATACCCAATTTTAAATAAAAATAAGGCAGAGCAACCTGGCCCGGGAGCAGGAGGAAGAAAAAAAATGAGCACATAATGGTTGAAATCAGGCGGAAGAAAGTCAACTCCACGCCATCTGCTATGGAAGATCTTAAGGAAGGCAAGCGATTGGTTTAAGCCTCCTGTTTAAGCGTTCGGCGTCTCATCTTTTTGCGTATCGGTAACCGGTAAATCGTTTTCAGATACCTCCCTACGAAAAAGAGCAACGTTATAATAATGCGCGTAATATTTTTAGTCACGTAAAATTCTTAGTGCAATAAACTTCCGCTTATTTATTCAATCAACTAGACTAATGACTTCCATATTTATTTTAACTCCTCTCCCTAATCACTTATTAGAATGATCTCTTTTTAAATTAAAATCGTTTTGGTTCATGCTCTCTTCTGCTGTGGAATCTTCATTTTTTCCCGAAGGGGAAGGCATAGCCGTCTGAGCAGTATCTGTGGGATCCGGGTAACTGTTGAAGGTATCACCGTTTATGGATCCGGGGGCATGATCAACGGCATTTGTCTCCTGTTGGCCTCGCCCGCTTCTGTCGCTATTACACGCCTGAGAAAAAAGAAGCGAAAAAAATAGTACCGCTACAAAACATAACCTTTTCATACGTCGACTTTTTTAATACGAATGCAAGGTTCATTCCAAACTTAAATCAGCTCCCTGGAACAAAAATTGAACACCGAAAAATACCGCTGTCTCGCCGCTGCAGAGAAAAGGAAGGAGCGGTGCCTTTATAAAAACTACCGATTCTCTAACAGCTGCGGTAAATAGAATAACTTTAACTTTTTATAGCCTGCTTCCGCTTTAAAATTTCAAGGCATCTTTTTTTGATTATATTTGTGAGAAATCGCCTGCAAGGTTTAATTTTTGTACGGTTTCAGGTTAAAAAGCAAGGAACGATTCTAAACAGTTTACAGTGGCAACAGAAGCATCCAATAAGAAAAAGCATGCGGGAGAACATCCCTTCCTGATGGTTGCACTTGGTGCTTCTGCCGGAGGCATAAAAGCCCTTCAAGCGTTTTTCGAAGCCATGCCTTCCGACAACGGGATGGCTTTTGTAGTGATTCTTCATTTATCAAAAAAGTATAAGAGCAACCTGGCTGAAATCCTTCAACGCCGAACAAAAATGAAGGTAATGCAAGTGGAAAAGACGGTGAAGGTGGTTCCGAATCAGGTATATGTCATTCCCCCGGCAAAACACTTGGAAATGGTAGATGGCGAGATCAGGCTCCGGGAGTCGACACCAATTCACGGTACTCGCATATCTGTCGACCGGTTCTTCCGCACCATGGCTGATGCCTATGGTCGGATGGCTGTTTGCATCATTTTATCGGGAACAGGCTCCGACGGCACCTTAGGCATGAAACAAGTCAAAGACAAAGGCGGTTTTGCCATTATTCAAGATCCGCTCGAAGCGGAATACGACGGGATGCCACGCAGCGCCATCCAAACAAAAATAACCGATGTAGTCATGCCGGTTGCCGCTATGCCCAAAAAGTTGTTGTACATCCGTGATACCATTAGAAAATGGCGGCTAGGGGTAGGTGATGGATGTTCTATGGCTTCAAAGATCAAGAATATTAACCTCTTGCGTGATGTATTCACGCTGCTGCGGGTGCGTACCGGGCACGATTTTTCCACTTACAAGCGCTCCACCCTTATTCGTCGGCTTGTCCGGCATCTTCAGATCTATGAAACCGATGATCTCAAGGAATACCTGGAAATCTTACGCTTGAAACCAGAAGAGGTTTTATCACTTATGAAAAACCTGCTAATCAATGTGACCGACTTTTTTCGCGACAAGGAGGCCTTTGCCGTTCTGGAAAAAAAAGTTATCCCGCTTTTGTTTGAAGGAAAAACGGCTAAAGACCAGGTTCGGGTCTGGGTAGCCGGCTGCGCTAGCGGCGAGGAGGCCTATTCGATAGCCATTCTCCTGAGTGAATACGCTTCTTCATTACCCAACCCGCCGCCAAGAATCAAGATATTTGCTTCCGATGTAGACGATGATGTACTTACAGAAGCGCGCAAAGGTTGCTTTTCGGAAGCGCTGATAGCGGACCTCCCCCAACGTATACAGAAATTTTTTGTCAAGGAGGATGATCATTCTTACCGTATCAACAAGAAAATCCGGGAGATGATTCTTTTCGCGCCCCATAATATTTTGCGTGATCCGCCTTTTTCGCGGCTCGACCTGGTCAGTTGTCGCAATGTAATGATTTATCTGAACCGGGAGACCCAAGAACAGGTGCTGCAGATATTTCATTTCGCCCTGCGCGAGTCGGGCTATTTGTTTTTGGGTACTTCCGAAACCGCCGACAGTGGATCCGGGCATTTTACACCGCTTGATAAGAAACGGCGCATCTATAAGCGCCGCGGCTCGAATATAAGCTGGAACGTACCACCGGCATTACCTTTAGCAGGTTCTACGGGACCTAAAATGTCAGAAGAACCGTCAGAACCAAGACGGAACGTGCACACTTTCGGTGAGATGCACCATCGGCTTATCGAATATTATGCGCCACCCTCTATCCTGATTAATGAGGAAGGGAATATTTTACACCTGAGTGAAAATGCGGGCCGGTTTTTGCGCTTTACAGGTGGAGAGCCCTCTGCCAATATTATGAAAGCGATACATCCTGCATTACTTTCCGACGTTCGTGCGGCACTATTTACTGCGCGCAAAGAAAACAAAGCGATAGAAGCCCGAAATATACGCATGCAGTTAAACGGAAATGAGTCGCTGGTCAACATTACGGTTCGGCCGGTTGGTGCGCATGGCGATAACGCGCTCATCATGTTTGAAGAAACCAAGGACGAACTCCCCCCTGATGAATCAATGCAGGCCATTATCGCGGGAGACAAAGCTATGGAGACCGTCGTATACCGACTGGAAACCGAACTCAAAGAGACGAAAGATAAGCTGCGTTACACCATCGAACAATATGAAACCTCGAGCGAGGAACTAAAAGCTTCTAATGAGGAACTGCAAGCCATCAATGAAGAACTGCGCTCCACAACTGAAAAATTGGAAACCAGTAAAGAAGAACTGCAGTCAGTAAATGAAGAACTGACCACAGTAAATCAGGAACTCAAGGATAAGATAGACGAAGTCAGCCACTCCAATTCGGATTTGGAAAACCTTGTTCGTTCCACCGATATCGCCACCATCTTTCTGGACCGCACGCTAAAGATAAAACGCTATACCCAACGCACTACCGCGATATTTAATCTCATCCCCGGGGACATCGGCAGGCCGCTTGCGCATATCACGCATCAGCTTAGTCCTGATAATTTTGAGCAAGACGCGACCAAAGTTTTAGAGTCCCTGCAATCCTCTGAACGGGAAGTTCATTCCGAAGGAGGCCGTGTTTTTATCGCACACTTTTCGCCTTACAGAACGTTAGAAGATAAGATTGACGGAGTAGTAATCTCCTTTTTTGATATCAGTGACCGGAAACAAGATCAACAATTAACCCGTGAACAGGCCTACCTTCTGGAGATGATTGCTTCGGGCAATAAATTGGATACGGTACTGCGCGAACTATGCGAGTCATTGCCCAGACTTAATAACGGTGCCAAAGCAAGCGTTTTGCTGGCTAACGAAGATCAGACCGCCATGGAGCGGACGATTACCACAGAACGGTTGCCTTCGTTCGAAGAAGGGATCAAAGGCGCACCCATCAATGAACAATTCATCGGCACCTGTGGTACTGCCATTTTCGAAGGCAAACCGATCACTTGCGAAGATATCCGGCAAGATAAAAAATGGTCCAAGAAATGGCGGGATTTATGCGAAGCCCATAAAATAAGGGCGTGTCATTCCACCCCCGTATTCGATGAAAAAGGCACTCCCTGTGCTTCCTTCCTGCTTTGCTTTGACAGACCCCATATGCCTAATAAATGGGAGCTCCGACTGGGCAGGTTCGGGGCACACATCGCCAGTTTAGCCATTCAACGCCATCGCTCCGAAACCAGGCTCAAAGAAGACGAAGCCAGGCAACATTTTTTACTTCAGCTCAATGACACCCTGCAATCTCTTACCAGTACTACCGCCATCCAATCTGCGGCCACGAGAATGCTTGGCAAACACCTCAGAACCAACAGAGCGTTGTATTTGCAAATAACCGCCGATGGTGCCTTCGGCATCAGAAAACAAGAATATATTGCAGAGGTACCCGGCTTTACCGACAAACTTGCGATGAAAGATTTTGGACAATCGCTTGTAAAAGTGTTGGAAGCCAATCAAACCGCTGTCATTACCGATGTACTGAAAGATAAACGCCTCACAAAAAAAGAACAGGAAAAATACCTGTCTTACTCCATTCGGGCGTCGGTGGCTGTACCTTTGATGTGGAGAGGCCAGCTACAGGCTGTCTTTACCGTACATCAGTCCGAGCCACGCCATTGGAGCAATAACGAAAAAAAGTTGCTTCAAGCCGCAGCTGAGCGCATACGAACGGCAATAGATCTCGTTCTGGCCCAACAGGCTTTACGCGAGAGTGAAAATCGACTGGCAACGGAACTGACCGATATGCAACAGTTGCAATCCCTGAGCACCCGGTTAATCGGGGAAAATGACATGGATATGCTGTTCGAGCAACTTCTGGATGCGGCAATGGTTATAATGAAGTCGGATGCCGGGAGCCTGCAGATGTTCTACCCTGAAAAAAAGGCTTTGAACCTACTTATTTCAAAGGGACTTACTTCTGAATCCGCAAAATTTTGGGAATGGGTAAAAATTGATTCCCAGTCAACCTGTGGGATGGCATTAGATATGGACAAGCGGATCGTGGTAGCTGACGTAGAGACCAGTGATTGTATGGCGCGTTCGAAAGACCTGCACTTCTATCGCTTGTGCGGAATCAGGGCCGTACAATCCACGCCGCTTATTTCCCGCACCGGTACGCTCGTTGGCATGATTTCGACGCACTGGCACCGGGTACATCGGCCTTCTGACCGGGATCTACATTTGCTTGATGTGGTGGCAAGGCAGGCTGCTGATATTATTGAACGTATCCGCTCCGAAGAGGCACTGCGTCAATCCGAAGAAAATTACCGTGTCATTGTCAATCAAGCCGTTGCCGGAATTTTAAAGATAGATATGTCCGGCCATATTATTTTCACCAATGACCAATTCGGAAAAATGCTGGGTTACGCCCCCGAAGAACTGTTGCGAATGAAAATCGTTGATCTTGTACATGAAAAAGACCGGACGAGGCATATGGAGATGTTTGAGGCCATGAAAAAAGAAGGCCGGGAATACATGATCGAAAAACGGCTTATACGCAAAGACGGTTCTTATATTTGGGTCAACAACTACAATGCCGCCATTTTTGCCAGGGACGGCAGCCCTCAATACGCGGCAATCGTCTCTGTAAACATTTCCGATCAAAAAGCGATGGAAAAGAAAAAAGATGAATTTATCAGTGTCGCCAGCCATGAACTTAAGACGCCTTTGACTAGTATCAAAGCATATGCAGAAATGTTGGAAGAAATAGCTCATGAAAACCAGAAAGACGATTTTGCCTCCCTGACGAAAAAACTGAATAAACAAGTCGACCGGATGAACAGGCTAATTTACGGATTGTTGAATACCAATCGGATTACCGAAGGCCGGTTTACGCTAGATCGCGAAACCTTTGATCTGAACCGCCTCATCGCAGAACAGGTAGAAGAGATACAACTGACCGCCCCTCACCATAAGCTGACTATTCGATCTACGTCCCTTCCATCCATTACTGCCGATCGGGACCGGATAGGCCAGGTGTTGACCAACCTGATCACCAACGCCATAAAATATTCGCCCGATGCAAACGAAGTGATCATTTCCACCGTATCGCTTCATAAAGAAGTCAGAGTAAGTGTACGTGACTTCGGTATCGGCCTTAGCCCGGAAGCGCAAAAGAAAATATTTAAACGTTTTTACCAGGCAGGACAGCGGAACAACACTTCGGGATTTGGCCTGGGCTTGTATATTTCCAGGGAAATCGTAAAAATGCACGGCGGAACAATGGGGGTAGAATCTCCGTCGTCAACAGAGAATGTAGAAAGGCCGGGCCAAGGAAGTGTATTTTATTTTATATTGCCTTATGAACCCATTAATAATCGTTCAGCATGAAAAAGATCATTCTTGTAGATGATGATCCGGATATACTGGAAGTCGTGAAGCTGATCCTTGAAAGAGCGGGGTATGAAGTCAGGACCTTTTTAAAAGGCATGCCTTTATTGGAAAACGGCTATGAGCTGCCTGATGTAATTATTCTTGATAAACAGCTTCCGGATATTGACGGCCTGGAGGTGTGTCGTAAACTAAAAACAATGACCCGAACGAAAGGTATTCCTGTAATTATGTTATCGGCTAACCCAAACATCAAACATCTCGGTAAAAATGCCGGAGCAGTGGAAAGTATTGAAAAACCCTTTAGTCCAAAAACACTCAGAAAATTAGTAGCTAAATATGCCGAAAAATAAAAACTAGTTTTAATATTCATTAATATACCTTATCTTGCATTTCCTTCAAATCTATCAAGCATGAGACCAAGTATTTTAATTATTGATGACGACGTTGACATATGTGTTTTATTGCAAAAGTACTTGACCAAGAAAGGATTTACCGTTAATGCTACTTATTCTGCTTCCAAAGCGCTCGCGGCATTGAAGGAGAATAATTATGACGTAGTTTTTTGCGATTACCGGCTTGGGGATAAAGACGGAAAAGAGGTATTAGAAGAAATCAAAACAACGCACCCCTTAACCGAAGTCATCATCATCACGGCATATTCGGATATTAAAACTGCTGTTAACCTGATTAAGTCCGGCGCATTCGACTATCTGTGCAAACCTCTTGTGCCCGATGAATTGATTAATATCACCCATAAGGCGCTTCAACACCGCGAAAGCAAGCTTCAAAACAAAGAATCAGTAACCAATACCACTTACAAACAAGAGAAAAAAATCAGTCCCTCCAATGGAGCCAACGAATTCATGGAGGGAAAATCCCGGGCAATAAAAGAACTTTACCGGAAGATTGACATGGTCGCCCCAACAGACTACAGCATTATTTTACAAGGAGAAAGTGGCAGCGGAAAAGAAGTTATCGCAAAATCTATTCATCAGAAAAGTAGCCGAAGTGACGGACCATTCGTGGCCCTGGATTGTGGTACTTTATCAAAGGAACTCGCCAACAGCGAGTTATTCGGCCATATGAAAGGCTCCTTCACCGGAGCCATTTCCGATAAAAAAGGCCATTTTGAAATGGCTAATGGAGGCACTTTGTTTTTGGATGAAGTAGCCAACTTATCTTATGATATACAGGCGGCCTTGCTTCGTGTCATCCAAGAGCGAAAAATGAAACGGATTGGAGGCACCAAAGAGATGAAGCTGGATGTCCGCATTATCGTAGCTTCTCACGAGGATCTTCGCAAAGCCTGCCAGAAAAAGACGTTCCGGGAAGATCTTTTTCACCGACTCAATGAACTTTCGCTCCATATTCCGCCCTTGCGGGAAAGGAAAAAAGACATAGAAGCATTCGCCTACTTCTTCCTGGAGCTTACCAATAGAGAAACAGGTAAACAGATCGAAGGATTTGATGAAGAAGTACTGGAAAAATTCTTGACTTACGATTGGCCGGGAAATATACGAGAACTGAGAAACGCGATACGCAAAGCCGTACTTCTGAGCCCTTCTAAGACAATAACTGCTGAAACACTGTCTCCTGAAATTTTGTCGTCGGGTGCTGAAGGCTTTCCTTCCCTCCGGGAGGACAGTGATATTCGTGACAGACCAAATGACAATACGAGAATAACCGGTCTCCGGGATGTGAGTGCTGAAGCGGAATACCAAACCATCATTGAAGTATTGAAATCCGTTAACTTTAACAAAACAAAAGCCGCTAAACTTTTGAATATCGATCGCAAGACACTTTACAATAAGATAAAAGGGCACGGCAGTTAACCCTTTCTTTCCAATTGCAACTTTCATCAAACTTAGTCGTACGAACTGGAGGAGCTCGTAAAGTGCTGAGCTTTTTCGACTCACCGGGGTTTTTCGGGTTAAATAGATAGGCTATTAGGTCCGGTTAGTTGCTCTTTTTGTAGCTTAAAGCTGGTTACATTAGCGCCCGCCCGTTCATTTAAAGTTTGTTCGTTTCATAAGTACACCTTTCTGAGCGTATAAGGAGAAATCAGCCTGCTTTTAATCATATAATTGATCCGGACTTTGAGAAATAGCGTTTTAAGTTCATTAAGCTGCAGTTGCATCATCTGTTTCAATCCGTCTTGTAAATTGGCCGTATTCAATACTTCTCGATAGGTTTTTTCAAAAGCAGACTCCTCTTTTCTGCACCGGTCCACGAACTCTTCAGTACTAATCGTATGGTTTATCTTTGCTGCAGACGTATGTCCGGCCTCTCCATACTTTTTCAACATGCGACAGGGCTTCTCGTCAGGCAGTAAATTCGAGAGCAGTTGCTGAGCGTATTCCCTGTTTTTATGCATAAGTTGCATAATGATCTGCTTTGAATCTTCATCAATAATGGATTGTTCAATTCTTTCAAATTTTTCCAGGTTTTCATCCAAACGGTCTAAAACTTCTCTCAACTTAATGTTGAGTCTTTGATTATCAAGCATGATTAACAGGTTTTTATGGTGGATTAATTATTTTCCTGTAAAGGAGTAATTAGGTATAATTTAAAATCCATGCCAATCCAATAACAAATGCTTAATCATCCCATTTTCCCCCGTTTATAATTATCTTTCTTTTCAGGACGCGTCGATTTCCAGGTCAGATTTGAGGAAAAAATTCCCCGTTTTAACCCCCTAATACTCAATCACTTCTGTGGTCATTCATCAGTCGGGACTTATCCCGTTCTGAACGTACGGATAAAAAAGAGGGATTTTGTTCCAGCCGGAGTCAACGAGAATGGCCCGTGTTTTTTTAATGACCTTGCTTCCATCAAATCGTCCCTCCAGACAGCCGGGCCGGCAACAAACAGTCAAGTAGGCTCCTTTTGTGACAAACTAGAGGCCAGCTGTCGGGTGTATTCCTCATTTTTCTGCATAAGCCGTACAATGGTCTTTTGCAAATCGTCGTCGACAACAGGGGGCCCAGAGTCGCCGATTTTTTTCAGATTTTCATCCAAAAGGTCTAAAACTTCGCGCAGCTTAACATTAAGCTTTTCATGGTTATCAAACATAATGAACAGGTTTTCACAGTAGATCAATTTTCCTTTTACAGGAATAGTCTATAACTTAAAATCCGTGCCAAGCCCACGCGCTTGAACCCTGATCACCTTGCTGCTGCGTTTCTTTACTCATCTTTCCCCTCTGCTGCTACCAGGATTTCCGCAACCGGGCTGAGGAAAAATTTCCTCGTTTTAACATCCTAATACTCAGTGGGTTCGAAGTTCTGCTGACTTTGGTATGGTTTTTACTCGTTAGTATATTTAGACTAAAGCGTAAATACATCATGAATATGCCCAGCGGAATAGAACGATTTCAGAAAACACCTTTAAAAGCCCTGTTCGTTGAGGAATTGGAGAGCATATACTGGATAGAAAATCATTTGTTAAAATCCCTACCGTCACTCCGGGAAACGACCAATAGCAATGAAACCCGACAGGCCTATAAAAATCATTTAAAGTCCATTGAGGAAAACATTAAACGCCTTAAAAAAATATATGATATAATTGGTTTAGCCCCCAAGGGCAGGAAATCCAATCCGGCTTTAGAAATATTAAACAACTGTAAAGAAGTCATTGCCCAGACCCCTGAAGGCGGCATGGCCCGGGAAGCGGGGTTGCTGATATACGGCCAAAAACTAGCACACTACAAGACGGCTTGCTATAGTGCGCTTGCAACAATGGCCAAAACCATTCAACTCGATGACGTACCCGCCCTTTTAAAAATCACCATCCAGGAAGAAAAGGCTATGGCAACTTTATTATACTCCATTGGAGAAAGCCATATCAACCTGTCAGACAACGAGGAACTAAATGTCTGATTCGCTTCCTTCACAGCTCATACAAGAAAAAGGGCAACGCAAGTCCTGCCTTCAGAAGCACCTCGTGTGCCACATTAAAAACCTTAACCCCTGAAACAGTCCCCTCTAGCTTGCCTGCATGCGCATGGCCGTGAAAAGCAGCCAAGACGTCCCGTTTGATTAACGGTTCGGCCAGACGAGAAGAACCCAGAAATGGATAGATCACTTCCGGTTCTCCCTGAATGGTTTCCAGTATGGGTGCATAGTGTAACAACGCGATCTTCGGAATAAAACCAAATTCGCGATCCAACTGGATCAGTGCGTTGTCCAACAGGTTCACTTCCCGTTGCGTTTCTTCTACAAATGATTTGATGGCCGGTTCTCCGAAAGGAAATAGTTTATAGGTGTCAAAGCCTCCCCCAAACCCCTTCACCCCTACAAAACCGATTCCGTGAACAACGTAGAAGTCCCCATCCAGCAAATGAATATTTTCATTCTGTAACAGCCGAAGGAGATCCCGTACCTGCCCCTTTTCGTGGTCATGATTACCGAGAACCGCCAAAACAGGGATATCACAGAACTGCAGTTCATGGTTAAGCACTTCGGCTTCCTGCACGTCCCCTGTATTGGTCAGGTCTCCACAAATAAGCAATATATCTGCCTTTTCCGATATCTGTTTGAAGTAGTGCTGCCATTTGCCTTCGTCTGTTTTTTGTACATGTATATCGGCAATCGCAGCAATACGTATTTTTTCCTTTCCTGATTTCATATTCAATCTTAAATATTAATAACTTCATATCCCCATTCTTCAATATCAATGCTGTATTGTTGCTGATCAATCAACGGCCCGAGGCATACTTTACGAATAGGATCCGGTAGCGACAATTGTGTTTCCAAGCGCTTTAAAAGTTCTCTAAGAAGCCATTCAGGAACTATTTCCCGGAAGTCCGCCGGATAAACAAACTGAAAGACGATCAATTGAGACAAAAAAAGCTGCCAGTGCAAATCCAGCCGCCTGAGCAGCCGCTTCCAATCCAGGTTCCTTCCCTTTTTAAGGTAGATATGAAGGATATCCGCTCCATCATACCGGTACCGGCTCTGCACATATGTCTTGCACCAGATCAATTCTTCAGGAGCCACAAACTTGACCTGTCTGTCCATCACTTCAGCTATAACGGCATGCGTTAACCAACTGTCATCTACATGGCATATATTATTGGGAGAATTAAAGATAATATCTATAAAATGGTCTCCGTCATATACTTTGGCCAGCCAACGGGAATCCGTGATTTCCGTTACAAATCCCTTTTGCTCAAAGTCCCGTAAAAAGCCTGGATAATCCTCCGCTTTACAAAACACATCCATATCTTTGGTGTCCCGTTGGAGCCCGGTATGGCAGGCGATAGCAAAAGCCCCTCCCAACATAAAAGGCCGCTCTTTTTCTTTAAAAATATCCAGTGCCTTTTTATAGAAAGTTTGTGCCTGATCAAAAGTTAAACTGTTCTTTTTCATAACAAAATATCATGATGTATAATGTATAAAATTAAAAGAACAAATATGGCTCCATTCTAAAAGCAGCTCTTCTATAAATAGCCTTAATGAGCAGCCTTAAGTGGATATTTTATTGGCGCTACATTTGACTTTTAGAGGCTTCTTAATTAAAGACATCAAGAAGTTCGAAACGGGGCAAAAATTGATCATTTTTACCCAACATTTGCAGGCGTTGGAGAAAAAAACAATAAAAAAACATGCCGTGGAATTATTCCTCATTGTGTAGACTTTCTGCCTCGGTTTCCCACTGCTTTCCTTACCGTTAATATAACCTCCAATATGGCTTTAGACCGGTATATAACCTACATACAGTGGCATTAAAAGCGGCTTACAGATCAATATTCATGGCCTGGCCTGATTTTTACATTGTATTATTACGTTATTTATTTTGTAATTCGAAAAAATAAACGTTATGTTAATTAAGAAATTGTTTTTATTCGTTGTGGCTCTGGGTCTGTTTTCATTTGTCGCCTGCAATAATTCAGGAAAAGGCAGTGCGGAAACTGCTGACTCTATTAATAAATCCAATAAGACGGTATCCGAAAATGTGGCAGACTTTATGACCGATGCTGCCATCATTAATATGGAAGAGATTGAGCTGGGAAATATGGCTCAGCAACAAGGGTACGATCAACGCGTAAAAGACTTTGGAAAGATGCTGGTCGAAGACCACACCAACCTCAGAAACAAAGTACGTGAAATCGCTACTAGAAAGAACATCGCGCTCCCGGATTCCAACGCGCAAAAGATCCAAAAGGCACGCGAAGATTTAATGAAGTCAGACAATTTTGATCAAGACTTTATTGACAAGATGGTAGCCGGACACAAAAAAGCCATTGACACGTATAAGAAAGCCCTGGAACAGGTATCTGATCAGGACGTAAAGCAACTGATTTCTACAGCATTACCTCAATTGCAAACTCACCTGGATTCAGCCCAGTCGATTCAGGAAAGTCTTGAAAATAAGAACACCCCATAAAAAGTGCTATTCGCATGTATAACGGATGACGATTATACGAAGAGCCTAAAATATATATCTTGTTATCTAATAAAGCCCTATTTTAGATGCCGAACAACTGCTTCCCTTGAAATAAAAAACCAAGGGAAGTAGTATTTGGCGTAACTATCGCTGCGCAGATTTCACGAGTAAACTTCCTTGCAGCTACCTACCTCCTTCCCCTGTCGTTTAAGGGGTCCCAGTTAATCAGTTCCGAGCTCCTTACATGCTGTTTAGTTTTAAGGTCCTCCTCCCTGCATCTACAAGCTCCCTACAGATTACATAAACGCCTCTATCTTCTCACATCGAAAACCCGAAAGGATAAAAGCTTGCGTTTAGGTGCGGTGGTGGCCATTCAGTTTAAAATATTCGTTTAAGGCAGTTCCATACGCTCCCCCTCAATTCCCTGCAAACCATAAGTATAAATCTATCCATAAGTAAGACATATGAAAAGGAGGCAGGAAATACTATTGGTGGAAGACGAACCCGAAACGGCATCGCTTTTAAAAAATTTTCTTTCAAATCAGGGTTATAATACATCGATCTCCCGGGACGGAAAAAATAATTTCCCTTTCTATGCTGATGCTACCTTCGACAGCAACAACCCCCCTCATTATGATCTTGTGTTATTGGACAAACAATTAAATAGCAATGTAGGTGGCCTGGAAATTTGCCGGCTCATTAAAACACATCTGAGCACAAAGGATCTCCCGGTCATCATCTTGTCAGCAACCATTAAGTCTAAGGAAGAATTGGCAACGTGCAAAGCCAATGATTTTATAGCAAAGCCTTTTGAGCTCAGCCACCTACTCGGAAAGATCAGTTACTACCTGAGGCAAAAAAGTGACTTGGGATAAAGAAGTGGGTGCTTTGCCCTTGAGAAACTAAGCCAACAACAGCTTTGGCGATTTTTAATAAAAGAGCCGGAATTTATCCTTCCTTCGGCAAAAGAAGATCAGATATTACCGGCGCATTTTGTAGCCCGCTACCAACGAACGGGTTGCAAACCTTGTCATGGTCTTCTTCTTACTACCCCCGAAATCAGTGAAATGATAAAAAGCACGATAAATATCCAAAAAAGAATCTTCGCAATTCCTACCGCACTGGCGACGATAGCCCCGAATCCAAAAACCGCTGCAATGACGGCAATAATTAAAAATACAACTGCCCATCCTAACATAACTTTAGCATTTTAAGGGTACAACAATACATCTTTTGTTCAGGAAGGATCTCTGTTATCTTCCGGATTCTTATCTCCTCCCAAACTATAATAATTATTTTCTTCGTCTTCTTCTCCGATGTCTTCATCCTCATCATCTCGTTCCGCACCTGGAACGTCCAAGCCCTCTCCCATGCGGTTACCGGAAGTTGTTAAGCCTTCATCAAGGTCTTCTTCCGGGGGAGTTGCAGTTTCCGGGTCTTCAGGCCCTTTGTCCTCGTCTGCTTCTTTCTCTTTTTTGTCGTTCGAAGTATTCTCCGGATCCTTCTTTTTATCGACTTTTTCTTGATTATAAATATCCTCATCCGTTGGATAGGGAGGATAGCCCGGATCATTATAAGGATGTTTTTTATCTGAATGAGACATCATTACCTCCTAGTTTTATAGGCTCATTGCCTGCTCGTCGTTACGACGGATGGCCTTCACCAAGCTGTTAAAGAATTCTTTGTGATCCACGGCAATATGGTTATGTGTATTGTAGATCCCTTTATTTTTAAAAATACGAATTTGTCTTCCGAACGTTCTAACCGTTAACGGATCCGAAGGGCGGACGTCATACTCGGTTTCGGCTTGTTCCTTCCTTCTTAACACCGCTGCCTTTTGCTCGATGTTGTTGAAATTAAATGATATGAAGAATGTATCCATATTTCCAAAGATTAACTCAATACAAAAGAAACAAAAATGGTGCCTCCTTTAGAACTACAAGTTTCGCTCAAAAAGGGTTCATTCATTTTTGTTAATTTTCAGAAACCCAAGCTGCCACAGAGCCGGCATTAACGCGAAAAAGTCCTTTCCCGTTTTCATCAAGGGTTACCTTCTCGTCTATTTCACCCACGTGGGCATAAAATGTTTTCCCGGCATGCCTGGGCCCTAACTCCATCTCAAGCTGGCCTTTTTCGAAATTATTGATAAGAACGGCGCAGCCCGACCCCGGCTTCTCGTCTACTCCTTCTCGTGTCCATCCGATAATATGTTGATCGTTAGAGAAATCCCGTTGCGGCCCATAGGCTTTATCTTTACGTAATTGCAATAATTCCTTCAGGTTTTTACACGGCTCGATATTTATCTGTACCGTGTTACCGTCTTTCCCCTTCCCTTCATAACTGGCACCGTAAAGGTCAGGATAAAAAACGCAAGGATATCCGCCTTCCCGGAGGAGTATAAAAGCATAGGCTAACGGTCGAAACCAGCTTTCCACCATAGCCTCCCGTTCCCGCAACCATTGCGTATCATGGTTATCGAGAAAAGTTACGCTATGGGAGGGAACATTACTGACCAGCGTCTCCTCTGTGAGCCTACGCAGATCAAAATCCTTTCCTTTTTGTGAAGCAGTATAAAAACGTTTATGCAGTGGGAAGTCAAACAAGGACATGCATCCTTTGGTCTGATGAATGTATTTTAACAGGACATCCAGGGAGCCGGCATATTCTCCTACCGCAAAAACTTCCTTCCCTGTCGCTTTCCTTAGCTTGTCCAGCCATTTTTTAAAGAACTTGGTATTCATATGTTTAACCGCATCCAATCGAAAACCATCTACTCCTGTAGTTTCTAAATACCAGTATCCCCAGTTATAAAGCTCGCGACGGACCTGCTTATTCCTTAACTCAATATCGGAAAACATCAGGTAATCAAAGTTACCCTTCTCGGTACTCAAAACGTCTTCCCAGGTAGTATAGCGGTTGATCAGCTTAAAAATAGCTTTCTCTTTTTGTTTTTCATCCCAATCTACCCCTGTAAAATGATGATGATTCCATTTAAAGGCGGAATACTTATTATTCCTTCCCGGAAAGGTGAATTTGGTATACGCATGAATTGTATAAGTTTTGCTTATTCTCTTTGTGCGGTCTTCAGGGTCCACCTTGTAGGCTTTCACAACTTCTGTTTCGTCTGCGCCCGCTTTGTGATTTAAAATAACATCCGCATAGGCCTGTACACCGTTCGCGTGTAAACTGTTTATGGCTTCCAGATAATCGTCTTTAGAGCCATAGCGTGTTTCTACCGTTCCTTTCTGATCAAATTCGCCTAGATCGTATAAATCGTAGGCGTCATAGCCGACTGAATTCTTGTCTGTAGGCTTGCAGGCAGGAGGTAGCCATACACCTCCGAAACCAAGTTCGGAGAGGTTTTTCGCTTCACTGGCGACTTCTTTCCAAAGCTTCTTATCCACCGGATAATTCCAGTGAAAAAATTGGACCATGGCGTGGTTTTGCATTTATCTCTCCTTATTATGTTAAAAAAATTTAAGGGTATTACCCACTCAATAAATGCAAACAACCGGCCAGCTTTAAAAATAAGGTACTGACAGATGCGCAAAAGGCCTTCTTCCCTTTTTCCCTTTTATCAAGTAGTATGGTGAACCGCCAAAAGTGTAGAAGAATCTCCTCATTTTTTGACAAACCGGTCTGATCACCCGGTCCAATAGGTAAAGTAAAAGAAAAGAGCCCGGTTTACCCACAATTGGTATGATAATTTCATATTATCAATTCATATGCGGTCTTTATGGACAGGAGACATCGGTTTTGGACTGGTGACCATACCAGTTAAGTTATACAGCGCGACGCAGCGTAGTGAACTTGACCTTGATATGCTTGACAAAAACGACAAGGCCAACATCAAATACAAAAGGGTCAACGCAGAAACCGGCGCAGAAGTAGATTGGGAAGATATAGTGAAAGGGTTTGAGATTAACGGAAGATACATCATTCTAACAGATAAGGACTTTGAGAACGCGAGTCCCGAAAACGCTAAAAGACTCGAGATAATTGCCTTTATCGATGAGGATGAAGTAGACAGCGTTTATTTCGAACGACCTTATTTCATTGAACCTACCAAGAGCGGATCCAAACCTTACGCTCTTTTGCGAAAAGCATTACAGAGCGAAAAAAAGGCCGGGGTTTGTACTTTCGTTCTTCGTAATAAAGAACATCTGGGGTTGATAAAAGTACGGGGAGACGTTCTGATTCTCAATCAAATACGTTTTCAGGAGGAAATACGGGAGACCAATGACCTTAACCTGCCGGCAGATAATAAAATACCCGCCAACCAATTAAAAATGGCCAAAACACTAATCAATGACATGACCGGTGATTTTGACATTGGCGATTACAAAGATGAGTACTCGAAAAAATTATTAAAATACATTAAACAGAAAGCCAAAGGCAAAAAACTGCCCAAAAGTCAAATGCGCGTTGTACACAAACGCTCAGACGACCTTATGGAACAATTAAAAGCCAGCCTAAAAACACGCAAAAAATCATCCTGATGAGCCTTTCGGAATATAAACGAAAAAGACAACTGAAGAAAACGCCAGAGCCCTCGGGAAGCAAGAAGCATAACAGTGCGTCCCATTTGCTGCAGTTTGTTGTACAACGGCACAAAGCCACTTCGCTTCACTATGATTTCCGGTTGGAAATGGGTGGCACATTAAAAAGTTGGGCGGTTCCCAAAGGACCTTCTTTAAATCCAAAAGACAAACGCCTGGCGATGAAAGTAGAAGACCATCCGCTGGATTATGGCAAATTCGAGGGGGTTATACCAGAAGGCAACTACGGTGCAGGTATTGTAGAAATATGGGACAAAGGTACCTATGAGCCGGTAAATAAAAAAGAAAAAAAGGATCCAGAAAAAGAGTTACAAAAAGAACTAAAAAATGGCTCTTTAAAAATCCTCCTTAAAGGGAAAAAGCTCAAAGGAGAATTCGCACTTGTCAAGATGAAAAACAAACAGGAAAACGCCTGGTTGTTGATCAAGCATGCTGACCAGTACGCTACGGATAAAAACTACAACAGTGAACAACAAACCAAGCCCCGCTCGCCCATCAACAAAGCCCTGCGGGAACAAAAAGAAAGCAGTAGCACCACTCAGTCCAAAACGACTAAAAAAAAAAGACCGACTAAGTTCTTAGGAACCGGGGCTGGACAATACAAAGATATCATTCAACCCATGTTGGCCAAGACGGCTGATAAACCATTCTCTTCCTCGGATTGGGTTTTCGAAATAAAATGGGATGGTTATCGGGCTATAGCCGAAACCGGTCCGAATGGTGTCAGGTTGTATTCCCGTAACGGCTTAGTTTTTGATAAAAAATATGAACCGGTTAGCTTGGCTTTACAGGAAATAAAAGAAGAAGCGGTACTGGATGGAGAGATTGTAGTCCTTGATGAGCAGGGCAATCCTGACTTTCAACGACTTCAGGATTATGCAAACAATCAGCAGGGTCTGTATTATTACGTGTTCGATCTGCTTTTTTTTAAAGGAAAGGATCTGCGTGACCTACCGCTGTTAGAGCGAAAAACATTGCTTAATAAACTTATTAACGGCCATGGTACCCTGCGGTATTGTGATCATGTAAATGCGGATGGAGAATCTTTTTTTCATGCGGCCAAAGAAAAAAACCTGGAAGGCATCATGGCAAAAAAAGCCAACAGCATTTATCGTTCCGGTAAAAGATCCGGGCAATGGCTGAAGATTAAAAATCATTTGTCATTAGAAGCCATAATCGGCGGTTATACCCGGCCACGAAAAAGCCGGAAATATTTTGGTGCGCTTGTCTTGGGCGTGCTTAAAAATAAGAAATTACAATACATTGGCCATACAGGAACGGGCTTTAACGAAAAACAACTTCAAAGCTTATATGAGAAAATGCAACCACTCATTGTAAAAAAATCTCCCTTTGCCCGCATGGTTCCGGTAAACAACCCGGCTACCTGGGTTAAACCGGAATTGGTTTGCCACATAGAATATACCGAAAAAACCACGGAAGGGATTTTACGACATCCGGTATTCCAGGGGCTGCGCATGGATAAATCCGCCTCAGAAGTAAAATGGGAGACAGAAATCAAGGAAGCGCCCCCCGCCTCTAAAAAAGCAAAACAAAAAGACATGGAAACGAAAAAGACCATAACCATTCATGGCAAAAAGCTACAGCTGACCAACCTGAACAAAGTATTCTGGCCCGAAGAAGGGTATACCAAAAAAGACGTCATCGACTACTATACCGGGATGAGCGGGTATATTTTACCTTACCTTAAAAACCGCCCACAATCCCTCAAGCGCAACCCCAACGGCATACAAGACGAAGGTTTTTTCCAAAAAGATGCCGGGGATGATGTACCCGAGTGGATGGACTCCATCGCAATTCCTTCTGAAACGGACGATAAAGAGGTCGATTATGTTTTATGTAACCGAACAGAGGACCTGATATTTTTGAGCAATTGGGGTTGTATTGAGTTCAACCCCTGGAATTCCAGAACTAAATTCCTTGACTTTCCCGATTACCTCATCATAGATATTGACCCTTCAGAAAAAAATGACTACGATGATGTTATTGAGGTAGCTAAGGAAGTTAAACATGTGCTGGACAAGGCGCAAGCAGCCTGTTATTGCAAAACCTCCGGAGCGACAGGCATGCATGTCTACATTCCCGTAGGAGCCCGGCATCAATACAGCCACATACGGGCATTTGCAGAACTTATTGCAAATCTGGTACACGAAGCACTGCCGGAAATCACCACTCTGGAACGATCCTTAAAAAAAAGAGGAAAAGATAAAGTGTACATCGATTATCTGCAAAATTCCCGCGGACAAACGCTTTCCAGCGCCTACAGCATCCGGCCCCGGCCCGGGGCTACCGTCTCTACTCCACTGGAGTGGAAAGAAGTAAAAAAAGGCTTACGACCAGAGCACTTTTCAATTAAAAACATAAAACAACGCATTACAAAAAAAGGGGACCTGTTCCGTCCTGTCCTATTAAAGAAAAACAGCGCCGACCCCGAAAAATGTCTCCGCCATCTTGGAAAACAGAAAAGATAGTGTATCTTCCCTTACTTAATCATCAGAATGGGGCCTCTATGCAAAAACAAACACTTCAAAGCATCAAGAATATCTGGAGCATCCTGAAGCTGTCTTTCACTTATTTTATTTCAGGAAAAATTACTAAACACAGCGCTTCACTGGCCTATTATACCATTTTTTCACTTCCGGGCATGATGTTAATCATTGTAACGGTGATTAAATCGATCTATGGGCCGGATGCTATCGCCGGGCGGCTATATCCTGAAATACAAGGGGCTGTGGGCAGTGATGCGGCACGGCAAATACAAGAATTGATTAAGAATGCAGCTATTTCGGGCGAATCCGTTGTAGCTACAACAATCGGAATAGCTACGCTCATTATTGGCGCTACAACCATGTTTGGTGAAATGCAAGATTCCATTAATCTAATCTGGAATCTCAAAGTCAAGCCCAAAAAAGGCTGGCTCCGGATGATCATTAACCGCCTCATCTCCTTTTCGATGGTGCTCATTCTGGGGTTTTTGCTTCTGATCTCCTTTGTTATCAGCGGGTTGGTAGGGCTATTAAGCGATCACCTGGTATCCTATTTTCCCGAAGCTACACTTATAGCTGTTTATGTGATCAATTACCTGTTGTCTTTCGTTATTACCGCCCTTCTTTTTACAATCATTTTCAGGGTTCTACCCGACGCGCGTATTCGGTGGAAAGATGTAATGGTCGGAGCGGTCGTCACTACGGTATTGTTTATGATCGGTAAATTTCTTATTGGTTTTTACATGGGCAAAAGCAATGTGGGCAGCGCATATGGCGCTGCGGGGTCTATCATTGTCATCCTGCTGTGGGTCTATTACTCGGCCATTATCCTGTATTACGGCGTAGCTTTTACCAAGGCTTATGTACAACACCTCGATCATCGCATTTATCCTGTCAATGCAGTATGGGTCAAGGAAGTAGAAATTAGCAGTACTCGACACCTAAACGAAGTAGAGCCACTTCCGCCAGATAAATAGCAGAAAAGAGGTAACGACCCGATATTCAGTCCGCCGATCTGCCTGTGTAGAAAACCCGCCATTCATTGGGTTAATGACCTTAAATCGCATTCCCCCGTCTTTTCATTATTTAGCGCGACCGTCAGTCCATGTTAACCGCCTGCTCTTCATCCTGAGGATAGCAAATGCCTGTTTGTTTCCTGATCTTATCCAGCACTTGCATTAAGGCCAGGCTATCGGTATGGCTGTGCAGGTTACTTTCTATTTTTCCCGCCTCTAAGCAGCCGATGACCTCTTCTATTTCATATTGAAACCCCCTGCCGGGCCAATGGCAGGGGACACGCATCCGTTGTCCATTATGCAGATAAACTTCTATAGCCTCAGGCTTCTCGTTCCATTGTTTCAAAAGTACCAGTTTCCCTTTATCTCCATATATGGTGGCGGTACGCCCCGTATCCTCTATTATCGAGGATTCAAGCAGTGCGAATCGTTTTTTATTGTAACGGAAAAGCACATTGCAGTGCCTGTCTATTTTCTTTTTGCTCAATTGAGCAACCGCCCGGATCTGTTGCGGTGCCCCCAGAAGGAGCAACGAAAGATAAACGGGATAAATCCCCAGATCCAAAAGCGACCCTCCACCGAGCTCGGGGTCATAAAAGCGGTTATCGCTCCGCTTCGGTGCCACATAGCTCATGTCGGCAATGATACTGGTTATGGTCCCAATCGTTCCTTCTTCCAGCAATCGCCACACCTTTGCGATGCTTGGTAAAAAGCGAATCCACATCCCCTCCATTAAAAACACCTGGTAAAAATGAGCTGATTCTATTAACTGTACAGCCTGGTTGACATTAATAGTAAGTGGCTTTTCACATAAGGTTGCACATCCCCTTTGTATGCACATCATTGCTTCTTTAAAATGAGCAGAATGTGGAGAAGCTATATAAACGACGTCCGGCCGTGTTGTTTCAAGCATTTCGGAAAGGTCGTCAAAGCAGCCGTTAATCCTGTGTTTTTTCCCAAAAACTACCGCTTCTTCTTTTTTATCAGACATGACCCCTGTAACACTATTCTTACATCTCTTCACCCGACGCAAATCATTAAGAAAAGCTTCGGCAATATTTCCCGGCCCGACTATGTTCCAGTTTAAGTTATCCATCTATGAAGCAATTTCAAAATCTATACCATCTCAAAATCCCCATTCCCTTATTGAACATCTTAAAGGGCCCCGTAAGAAGTATTGAAGTTCCCTAAAAAGCTTCGGGAAGGATTTTCCACAGACTGTAGAAATTGCGTAACAACTAATCGTTTGTGTTTAGAAAGCGGACATTTTATTACTTCAAAAAGTCCGCCAGGGAAAGCAACCATTCGTGCCTTATCTATAAAGAATAACACTTACAGTACACTTTAGATTAACGTACATCGCGCCGGACCGTCAACAAAAAATATCAATTTAAAAACATCAGGCTGATGTAAGAAAATAATGTTCTTGTTCTGTTTTGGCATAATTTTTTGACGTAATACCAATAAAGATCGGAAAATAAATTACGATAGAAACAGCAAAGAACTCAACATAGCTGCAAGTGGAGAAGAGGAATAAGTAAGACATACCCATAATTATTGCTGCAAAAACGTGCTCTCCTTCAAAAGCACGTCCTCTTCTCCTTTTTTTAACCGTGTAAATTCGAATCATCAATGGAAGATCTGAGTGGAAAAAAAGTGGCTATTCTTACAGAAAACGGTTTTGAAGAAGTAGAATTACTGGAACCCAAAAAAGCGTTAGAAGCGGCAGGGGCAGAAGTGGATATTGTATCTCCACAAAAAGAAAAAGTCAAAGGCTGGAACCATGGGAACTGGTCTATCGAACTAGCTGTAGATGTCCACGTAAGCGAGGCAGATCCAATTAATTATGATGCTGTAATGGTGCCCGGCGGGGTAATCAATCCGGATAAATTGAGAAGGGATTCCAACTGTATCGCCTTTGTCAGAAAATTCATTACCGACGGGAAACCAGTTGCTTCTATTTGCCATGGTCCACAGCTATTGATCGAAACCGGTTTGTTGAAGGACAAGCATATGACGTCTTTCTATTCCATTAAGACAGATCTGATCAATGCCGGCGCCCAATGGGAAGACAAGGAAGTAGTTACGGATCAAGGAATGGTTACCAGCCGCTCCCCGGAGGACCTGGAAGCCTTTAACCAGAAGATGATCGAAGAAATAAAAGAAGGCATACATCACCGCAGAAGGAAGACCACTGAGACCTAAGCAAAGTCACTCGGCATCTATTAAAGTTCGATTATCTCGACAACGACAGCATTTACAGGCGCTTCTAGCCCAGGCTCATAAACAGATTATTAATAGACTCCGAATACAGGGGATGAGCAAAAACCTCTTCTTTAAGTTGAGTAGCAGTATATCCTGCCGCCATCGCCATCTGCAACACACTCATCACTTCTCCTCCTTCTGCAGACAGCACAGCTACACCAAGAAGCTTTTCCGTATCCTTTTCTATTACGACTTTCATAACCCCTTCTGTGTTTCCCGTTTCTATTCCCCTGCTGCTCTTACTCATAGGCAGTCGTGCTATTTCTACGGCTATTCCACGCGCTCTTGCGTCGGCTTCTGTTAGCCCAACTCTTCCCAATTGTGGATCCGTAAACATGCAATAAGGTACCTGACGATCCGCATATTTTCGGTCTATACCGTTGATCAGCTTATCGAACACAATGTAATGATCATTGTATGAGATATGGGTAAATGCCGGTCCCCCTTTGACGTCTCCCATTGCAAAAACACCTTTAACACTGGTTTCCAGTTGATCATTTACCTGGATAAACCCTTTTTCATCGGTTTTTATCCCTGCTTTATCCAAGGCCAGTGCCGCCGTTTGTGGCTTCCTACCGGTAGTCACCAAAAGATGAGAACCTTTAACCTGCTTTTCCCTACCTTCATGGTTGAAAGTTAAAATGGGCGGAGCCCCCTTTACAGAACTAGCAGCAGCAGCCGTGTATATACGTATGCCCTCCTTCTCCAAGATCTCTGTTAGGGTTTTGGATATATCCGGATCTTCCCTTGATAATATTTGCTCTTTTTTCTCAATAACCGTCACCTGGCTGCCCAAGCGGGCAAACAATTGGGCAAATTCCAGGCCGGTATAATTACCACCTAAAATCAGAAGATGTTCGGGACGTTGTGTCAACTCCAAAATAGAAGAAGAAGTTAAAAACGGGACTACATTCAGCCCTTCCAACACCGGAATGTCCGGCTCCATGCCTACATCTATAAAAATATTTTCGGCTTTGAGATGTTCCATATTGGTATCGAGTTTTACCACTAGCTCATTGGGGCCGGTGAAGCATGCCTCTCCCTTCAACAGTTTCAAGTTTTTGGCCTTTTCGATAGAAGACTCGCTACCCGATCGAAATTGTCGAACAATAGCATTTTTACGCTTCATTACCTGTTCAAAATCAATAGAAAAGGAAGAAACATCAATCCCCCACTTATGGCTATGGGCTATCCGATATGCATTTTCCGCGCTCGCTATGAGCGCCTTGGTAGGGGTACAGCCATCGTTTATACAGGTTCCCCCCACGGCGTTCTTCTCGATGAGCGCTATTTCCATGCCAGCCTTGGCCAACTTTAAGGCAAGCGGTATCCCGCTTTGCCCTGCGCCAATAATAATACCATCATATTGTACCATATTCTGACTTTCTTAACTAATTCCCAAATACTGTACCACTGTGAAACGACCCTGCTTGAACTTTTGGCATTATTATTTCTATTCAGATAAGTAATCTAACAGAAGAAAAAAACATGGTGCATCCAAAAGATATCAAACAGTTCATGGCCTTCGGCCTGCTCATTGCCTTGTTACAGCTTGGTGTCGCCAGCTGCAACAATGCGGGAAAAAAACAGGCGGACGCCTATGAAACGGAAAGCAAGGATTCCGCTGACAACCTGAACCGCACCAAATTTAACGGGAACCCCTTAAAAGAACAGACGGCGCAATACCTTGCCGATATTTATTTAAACAGCTTATACAGCCTTACTTTATCCCAAGAAGCGTTAAATCACCGGCTGCATGATACGACCGAACATATCGCCCGCCTTCTGGTGGAAAAACATAAGAGCCTGAACAAAGAATTACAACAAATCGCCAATAGCCTGTCCATAAGCATCCCCGGCAACATCAGCAACACCCAACAGAAAGAGGTCCAAGCACTGCAACAACAAAAAGGACTGGATTTTGAATCGGCCTACCTCAATAAAATGATACATGCCCACAAAGAAACCTATACGACATTGCTTAAAACCGAAGAAAGCAGCAATGAACAACTTCGTGAATGGTCTAAAAAAAGCATCCCGGTATTGGAAGCACTTAATTCCACACTAATGGATGGAAGAAAATATATTGATACCCTACAAATAACATCAGGAGGGCCGTCATCCTGACTTTCAAGCCAAGTCCAGGGTTACAATAAACTTTGTTCCCTCTCCCAATTTTGATTCGACTTCAATATTGCCCTCATGATTTAAAATAATATTCTGCGATTGGGCCAATCCGAGTCCGCTGCCTTTTACGGTCTTTGTTGTATAATAGGGATCAAATACTTTACTCGCCGTATCTTTATCCATCCCGCTTCCATTGTCCTCAATCACTACCACACATTTATTTTTCCTTGAAAATGTTTTGACTTTTAAAATACCTTCCCCGGCCTCCATGGCATCAATAGCATTCAAAATGATATTCAAAAAGGCCGTCTTTATTTTTCCCATATCCACTTTGATATCGCATATCTCTTCATCATAGTCTTTCTCAATCGTTATGTCTTCCAATCGGATACGATCTTCCGCTTCCAAAAGGACCTCATCAAGCAAACGATTTACCGAAATATTATGCGCGTTAAGGGCAGTAAAAGCAGTGACATTCAAAAAATGATTGATGTTGTCGTTAATTCTTCCACTATTTCTTTTTATTATAGTGAGATATAGTTTTAGATCCTCATTTTGAATTTCATCGGAGAGCTGGTCAGTAGCAAGATTGATGTTAGTTAATGGATTTTTGATATCATGTGCGATAATGGTCGCCACTCTGCCGAGCGCGGTGAACTTTTCCATGCTTTTTAATCGCGTTATCTCTTTGTTCATGATTGTCAATTGTTCAATACGCGCTTCCAATTGTTGATGGTAGTCATTGGCCTCCCCTCTTGCCTTCTTTTTGGCTCTAAGCTCCCGGTTGTAGATCACAATCATGTAAACAGCTAAAAAAAGTGCAATGGCCAGCATGCAATATCCTAATACTTTTAGCAGTGTAGAGAGCGAATCCAGCGATTGCTTTTTCGCGCCCACTTTATCCTGAACTCTTTCCTGCATGGCGTGGATAATGGAGGTAATACTATCCACAAACAGGGAATTGCGGACGCTATTTTTTTTCAACGTATCCAATAATTTGGCGGCATTCTTCCTGTATTGCAACTCGGGAGCCTCAATTGCCTGAATAAACAGGTTGTGAAGAAGCGTACCTAAAGTGTCCAGGCTTTGCTTCTGTTCTGCAGAAATAGAAGAAAACTGATGTATCTGACCGAAAAGCGAATCAATCTTCTGGCGTTTGTTATAAAACTGATTCAGGCTTTTGTAGCTTTTCGTCAACGTATATTCTCCCCAGGAAGCCTGAGCGCTTTTTAAACTGGTAAGTAATTCATCCAGCCGGTTCAAAGTCGTATCGGTTCCCGAGATCAGGTTGCTTTGGGTAGCAAAACGGGTGCTTATCGCGGTCGTAAGTACGAAACAAACGATCAGGAGAATAAATGCTATCGCATAACCGGCATTGATCCGTCTAATCCAAAGTGGCCATAAATTCATAGATCATGATTGAATTAGAAAAGACCAAAGGTATAACATCTATTCAACATAAGACGTGACTGCTGATTCTCAATTTTTTAAACAAAAGAGTACCTTTGTTTTTTTCAAATTTGATCAGAATGAGGAGCATTTCCATTTATCTCACCGTTTTTTTTCTGTTCGCCATTGCGGGATGCCATAACAAGCCGTCCCAGAAATGCATACCAGCCGAACGTAATCCGAAATTAGCAACTATCGATTCCATGGGCAACAAGCTACAGTGGCCAAAAGACCTGGAGATCGTCGGGTTTTCAGGACCAAAGCTCACCCCTAGCCCTGCCTGCCTGGCGGTCGCACCTTCGGGGGAGGTCTTTGTCGGTGTAGATATGATTGGTTCCCTGGGAAAAAAACCGGGGGAAGGAAAGATTGTCCGCTTAGTAGATTGCAACAATGACGGGGTCGTGGATCGCCATACTGTTTTCGCCAACGTCAATAATCCACGCGGACTACTCCCGGTAGGGAACAAACTATACGTTTTGCATACCAAATTCGACGACAGCACTGCCATACAGGAGGATTTAGTGGTTTTTGAAGATAAAGACCAAGATGGAATTGCGGATGGGGAGCCTAAACCGATCGTGCTGCACATGGGCAACCCGACTTACCTGGCCAAAAGGGGCACCGATCACGCTACCAACGGCATTCGTATGGGAATAGATGGCTGGATATATATTGCCGCCGGAGATTATGGGTTCCATAACGCCATGGGAACAGACGGCACGAAATTAACCATGCTTGGAGGCGGCATCGTCCGCGTAAGACCGGATGGTTCTGAAATGGAAATTTATACCCACGGTACAAGGAATATTTACGATGTGGCTATTGATCCATTCATGAATATTTACACCCGTGATAATACCAATGACGGTGGGGGATGGAACATTCGCTTTAGTCACCAGATTCAATCGGGAGAATATGGCTATCCTACACTTTTTAAGCATTTTACTGAAGAAATCATCCCTGCATTGGTAGATCTTGGCGGTGGTTCGGGAACCGGTTCTTTTTTCATGGCTGAGCCTTCTTGGCCGGATAAATACAATCAAGTTCCGATGATGGGCGATTGGGGCAGGAACATGCTCTACATTCATCGACTCACCCCTTTGGGGGCCTCATTTACCCAGGTGCAGGAGAAGTTTATCGCGTTGCCACAGATTACTGATATAGACGTAGATGGGTCCGGCAGAATGTACCTTTCGGCATGGGCCGGGGCAGGCTACTCGGGCGATTCTACAAAAGGATTTGTCGTTCGTGTAGTCCCTGAGGACTGGCAGTTTCAGCCGTTTCCCGACATCAAAGCTATTTCAATAGAAGAGCTACAGAATATGCTGGCTTCCGAAAGCGCTGTCGGAAGACTGGCCGCGCAAAGAGAATTGCTATCCAGGTCAACAGAAAAAGCAGCCGCCACCGGATGGACGGTAGCCACAAATAAAGAACTGTCACTGGCGGCCAGGGTAGCTGGTATTTTCACTTATGCACAGGCGGCTAAAGCAGATGCGGTCGACAACTTGGTCAAACTGGCGCAAGAGGAAAAAGTAAAAGAATTTGCCTTACGTGCGCTGACCGATCGTAAACCTTTCTTGGCAGCGGTCCCCACAGCGCCCTTCATCCAGGCGTTAAAAACCGGTTCGGACCGGGTCAAGGCTGCGGCAATTATCGGATTAGGCAGGCTGGGGCGTAAAGCCGCTGCATCGGCATTGCTGCAGATCGACGTTCCCTCCTCCTTTAAACCCGTTCCTAAAGGAGAGATCGGCCCACATGCCACCCCCAATTCAGCCATTATACCGGCACATCTCGCAGCACACGCGCTGGCAGAAATCGGGGCAGTAGACGCTTGTGTCAACGCCATTGGCACGAAAAGCTCCAAGCTGGCGCTATGGGCTTTGCGCTATATGCACGATCCCGAGGCCGTAGAAGGGCTTATCACAGCCTATAGCAATACAGACCATAAGGATTTAAAAGAAAATATTTTATTTACACTGGCTAGAATTTATCACAAGGAAGCACTTTACGATGGCAGCTGGTGGTGGGGAACCCGGCCTGATACGCATGGCCCCTATTACAAAGGCATTACCTGGGAAGCTTCCGATGAGATCAAAGCCTTTCTCATTGGTGAATGGAAGAAAGGAAACACCTTTCCGAAAAGCTTTTTCGCCGAGCTGAACGGGAAATACCGTTTAGGGATCAACAGGTTCGGCGGAGCAGAGGAAGAGCTGGCGATTAAAAAAGCAAAAACCGTAGATCTGGAAAAGATCAAAAATAAAAAAGGACAAGTCGGAAAAGCTTCTATTGAGGATGTACTGATCGCCATCAAAAGCATACAAGGCGATCCATCGCTGGGTAAAAAATTGTTTACACAACAAGGATGTATAGCCTGTCATAGCATTAAAAAAGGCGAACAGTTAAAAGGGCCTTTCATGGGGCAGATCGGTTCGATCATGAACAAAGAGCAAATAGCGGAATCTATTCTAAAACCTAATGCTTCTATATCGCAAGGCTTTGCCACTGCACAGATCAAAACAAAAAGCGGTAAAGTGTATGTTGGCTTTGTAACCGCCCAGTCATCCGACAGGGTAGTATTAAGAGATATTACGGGATCTGTGTTTGTAGTGAAAACCGAAGATATCGCGGAAAGGAAAGAATTGAAAACATCCATGATGCCGACAGGTCTGGCTAACGCGCTGTCTTATAAAGAATTTGCTTCACTGGTTACTTTTCTTTCCCGACAAAAGGAATAAGGGGCCCCATCGACAAAGATGCAAATAACATGGGGCTGTCTCCTGAACCACAAGTCGTACAGAGACAGGGAAGAAACGATATCGTAAGGCCATTTCCCAGATCCCCCTACTTCAAAAGCGGTTAAGAGGGGCGCTCCTAAATGTGTTTACCTCACTTTGCTTTCAACTCAAAACCACCAACGCCGATACGGCCAGGTTCCGCTTGACTTACTTTCTGAAAAACAAAATAAACATCATGGAGTTTTCCGTCTGCGTCATTTGAAACGGGTATAACTGCCTGCACTATTTTCATGGCTTTCGTATTTCTACCGACAACCGCCTTTCCTAGAAGTTTTCCATTCGCTTTATCCCGGTGTACTGTTACTGTCCACCCTTCTTCTAATGCTTTTTGCAAACCATAATTTATTTGAATGGAGGTTACGTCTTTTAAACTTACGTCAGGAAACATCAACCACACTTTATCGATGATTGCTTCTACAGGTGCACCCTGAAAATCAACCTCAGTTCCCCCTTTGGACGCTTCTGCTTCCGTTGCTTGTAAAACAGGAGAACGAAGTATAAGATCCTTCGTACCCGTCAGGGAAGCAACCCCCGGCGCACCTTTATCAGTATAGGTCGCAGAAAGGATAACATATCCGTCGTTCGTCAACCTGAATTTGTCATCAGGTATAAAATTACCGCTTAACGGCATGGAGGGATTGGCCAAACTTTTATCGGCCGACAAAGACAACACCCAGCTTGCAATCTTCTTAGCATCTGATTTTGGGAGACCAGGATGGGCAGGCATGGCCGTTTCTCCCCAATTACCGCTGCCCCCCTTCATAATTTTCTCTGCTAGGTAATCCAATGCTTTTAACTGGTCTTTTTCGTAATGCAGCGCCACTTGTTTGAAAGAAGGACCAATTGACTTCTCCGCCACTTTATGGCAGGACTTACAGTCTAACGCTTCCATTAAGCTTTTACCCTGCGGAACTCCTAGGTTCTGCCGGTGGCCGATCAAAGCGGCCTTGTCCTTGCTGGTTAGATATTCAGATTGTATAAAAATGCGATTGGCATCAATGCTGTCATCTTCTTCATCCATCACTTGAACAGTATAATGGATGGCCTGATGTGGAAAGTAAAACGCGGGATTCCCTGTCGTTAAAATATCGACACGGGGGGTACTATTGCCAGCATAAACTTGTATATTTCTGCTGGTAGTCTTTCCTCCCTTCTTATCTGTTACGGTAACCGATACGGCATAAACACCTGCTTTATCATAAGTATGAATAGCCTCGGGTACATCCGTTCTTTCTGTCAGACCTTGTCCAAAATGCCATTCGTAACTTAACACATCATTATCAGGATCCGTCGAGCCCTTAGCCGAGACCTGTACCTCCAAGGGCAAAACCCCAGAAGTAACAGAAGCCTGAATAGCTGCTTCCGGCGGCCGGTTACCCCCATTGTAACCAATAACGGACAAGGCCGCATCCGGATTTTTCGTAAACCATCCTTTTCCGTACTCTACAATATATATCTTGCCATCCGGTCCAATTTCCATATCACTGATGTTGTTAAATTCTGTATGTGGCATAAAAGGTTCAATGGTTAATAAATCCCCCTGTTTATTCATGGTTACTACCATAATCCAGTTGCGGATCCAGTCATAAATAAACAATTTATGGTTATAATAAGCGGGGAACCGTGTACTGTCCGGATAATCATTCACGTAATATACCGGCCCTGCCATCGCAGTACGTCCACCGCTACCCAAAATCGGAAACTGCTCAGAAGCATCGTAGGGATACCAGATAAAAGCAGGTTGTGCCGGAGGTAATATTTTAACCCCTGTATTGTTTCTTGAATCATTGACAACATGGTCCGGATTAAATGCAGGCCCCGGGACGCCGGTCGCATAGTTGTAGTCGCGATAGGCATAGTTATCGCCGACAAAATACGGCCAGCCAAAATTACCGGCTTTGCGCGCCTGGTTTATCTCATCATATCCTTTCGGTCCACGGGTTTTCAGGCTATCTTTACTAGCATCTGGCCCGACTTCGCCCCAGTACAGGTAGCCCGTATGCTTGTCTACTGAAACACGATAAGGGTTTCGGTTGCCCATGACATAAATTTCCGGACGCGTATCCAGGGTACCGGCTGGGAATAAATTTCCCTCCGGAATGCTATAGGTACCGTCTTCATTAACATGAATGCGCAAAATTTTCCCGCGCAGGTCATTAGAATTTCCAGCCGCCCGACGATCATCATAATGTTCAAAACCAGGCCTGTCATCCAAGGGCGCATAGCCGTGCGTATTAATGGGATAGGCTTTGCCTGTCTTCGGGTTCTTTTCATCAAATGGAGTCGTATTATCTCCTACCGAGAGGTATAAGTTGTCCGCAGCATCAAAGGCAATAGAGCCGCCGGTATGGCAACAAATTTCTCTTCTGGTATGCACTTCCAGGATAACTTGCTCGGATTGTACATTAAATTGTCCGTTCTGAAATTTAAATCGGGACAAACGATCTACAGAAGTATCTACGGGAGAATAATAGACATATACCCAATGATTTTTATTGTAATGCGGATCAGCCTGCAAGCCCATCAGCCCCATTTCCACATTTACGCCTTCCGTATGTAAGGTATGGTGATAAACCTTCAAATGAGCTACCTCTTTTATTTTTTGCATACTGGCATTATAATATTTTATGCCTCCTTTTCGTTCCGCGATCAGCACGCTTAAATCCGGCAATACCGTTAATTCCGTGGGTTCATTTAGCCCTTGAGCAAGCAATTTCTTAGAGAATCGGTTTTCGTCAGGTACCCGCAAAGCGGTTGCATTGCTGTAGTCAAGTACTTCATTTTTTCCAATAGCATAGTCAATGCCAGCCCATAGCAGCTTCAGAAAATCCGGTTCGGTGTATGATTCTGACGTATGGCCGAGTTCCATATAAAAAGAACGACCACCATCATACTTATGGTACCAAACCATTGGATGATTTGTCCCATTAGTTCCGCCTTCATAGCTTTTTTCGTCGATAGAGACCAATACATTCACATCTTCCGGCGGCTTTATAAAGTTGTACCACTCATCTTTTCTTATCCAGGGATTAGACAGGGAATCGGTAACCGGAAATTTCTCATCTTCATGAATGATCAGCTTTGCTTCCTGCTGATGGGGATGAGACTCAAAATAAGCACCGACCAGTTTGCCATACCAAGGCCAATGGTATTCACAATCTGAAGCTGCATGAACGCCTACATAACCACCCCCTGCCTGAATAT
>CAYXRN010000020.1:0-34034 GCA_964467635.1 uncultured Chitinophagaceae bacterium
TAGAAGTTATGGAGAGTGATATTAACCTCGTTCATTTTCTTATTCGTTACATACCTCGCTTATCCATTTCACAATTGGTCCGTAGGTTAAAACAAGAATCTACCCGTCAGTTATGGTTGTTACATTCATCTACACTCCGTCAATATTATTGGTATCGTAAGCTACTTTGGTCAGATGGGTTCTTCGTTTGTTCAATTGGCGAAGCAAGTCCAAACTATCCGTCAATACACCTTAACTCAAGGCTAATGGTCGCTTACATCCCACCGAGCCTATCGGCATCAGTGGGTTTTACGCTCGACTTTTATAAATTCTATTTTAGCCAATAACGAAGTGGACAGGGATTTTGTTTACAACAAAAAGCTGTTTAAACGTATCGGAAGAGGGTGTTATATCATTAATCGGGAGTTGAGGGTGATGGAGGAGGAATGACGGAAGGTGAATGCCGGGGGCTCCGTTTTTCTAAACCCTCTAACCCATTGACAAATTAGTGGACTAATCGGGGGCCGTACGACTTGGATCTGATGTGTACGCGTTCTTTTCCACACAGTTTAAGGGTATGTAGTGGGCCTATTATTTTTTAATCCACTTTCCGACCACAGGCAAAGTTTTCAATTCGGCTTTTTCCCTAAGCAATACGAAAAACAGGTAAAGAACAATTAAAACGGTGGCCGCGATGAGGCGGATACCCAGTGAGGGGGTAAGCAGTTGTATACCCGAGTAAGCAAAATACACCACAAGCATGAAACCGATATACAGGGCGCACTTTCCTACATTATAGGGTACGGGGTAATACTTTTGCCCTAGTAAATAAGCAGCGACCATCATCGTGAAATAACAGAAGAAGGTAGCCCAGGCGGCGGCGTACATTCCATACTGCGGAATGAAAAAATAATTACCGGCCAGCGTGACGACAACTCCTATAATGGTAATGTACAGGCCCATCATCATTTTATCAGTCAACTTGTACCAGATCGACAGGTTATAGTACACGCCCAGGCAGATATTGGCGCCCAGAAGCACAGGGACGATACCCAGCCCACTGCGGTAGGCACTGCCGATAAAATATTTCCAGACATCCAGATAGAGCGCGGTAAATAAAAAGGCTAGTCCCATGGTGATAACGAACCAATTCATCACCCGGGCATAGGTGCGTGGTGCATTCTTATCCCTGGCCTGGTCGAAGAAGAAGGGCTCTGCGGCCATTCTAAAGGCCTGTATAAATAAGCTGATAAGGATGGCCAGCTTGTAATTGGCTGAATAGATACCGACAATTCTTTTTGCCGCATCTTCCGGAAGAGGCAAAAACATGTCCAGCATTTGGCGATCCATAACTTCATTAATCATGGCGGCCACACCGATCAAGATCATAGGCGCGCTGTAACGGAATATCTGTTTCCAAAGCCGTCCGTTTATCCTGAATCGGAAGGACTTCCACTCGCCAAACAGCAGAGAAAAGACCAAAAGATTCTGAAATAAATTGGCGAGGATGAGAAAGCCTACTGCGGTATTTTTATTGTACCAATCTGCTAGCAAGGCTTGGGGGTGGGTTTCAAAATGTTTAGGAAGATAAACCAGGAATAAAACGGTAAACAGAATATTGACGATAATACCCGACAATTTGACCAATGCGTATTTTCGGGGTCTTTCCTCCTGCCGCAGTTTGGCAAAGGGAATGGCAGACAGGGCGTCAAGGCCGATCAGCAGAGCTACCCAGCTGATATATTCATAGTGTCCATCCAGTCCGATAAAGCGGGTTACCGGATGTCGCAAAAGGATAAGCAGCACTACCAGCCCGGTGGTACTGAGGACGATTGAGCCGAAAGTAGTTTGAAAAATAGCTTTCTTATCCGCTCCTTCTTTATTAAAAAAACGAAAAAATCCGGTTTCAAAGCCGTAGAGAAAAACGATATTGGCTACCGCGATCCAGGCATAAAGCAGGCTATAATCTCCATAGTCCTTTACCCCTTCCGGGTTCTGAAGCAAATAAGTGATTAGCGGCGTGAGCAAATAATTTAAAAAACGGGCGCCGATATTACTGGCACCATACCATATTGTTTGCCCCGCTAGTTTTCGAATGCCACTCAAACCGGATTAATTTTTGTCAAAAGTAGTACAATACCTTGCTTTAGGCAGGATTTCTGATCCGCCAAATTAAAATAACGTATCTTGAACCCCAAATAATAGGTTTAAAAAGTCAAAATGAAGTACGCCTACAAATCGCTTATACTTGCCGTGGTTCTGTTTTTCAGCGCCGGGATCATGCGGATAGCTGCAGCCCAGGAAGCAACGGAATCCGTTGCCGAATGGGAGAAAGCCAGGCATCCCGTATTTACCATCACTTATGCTTATCCTCCGGAGATAGTCGAAGGCGCCCTGATGGAAAAATTGCAACAGGACCACATCCAGGCTAAACAACGCAGGCACACCATTACATGTAAAGGGGTAGTCTACCCGGTGTTGTCACCCTCACCGCTGGACCTTTATTTCCAGACGGAAGGGAAATCCAGGAAAGACAGGCACACTACGCTCAACCTGTTCGTCTCCAAGGGAAGGGACAATTTTATCGGGAAAGAATACGATGAAGAATTGGCTGAAAACGCCCTCACCTTTCTTAATGATTTTCAAGAGGATATTGCTTATTTCGCGCTCAGACAAGAGATTAATGAGAAAGAAAAGGCGCTCGATAAGGTGCGAAAAGATTACGAAGACCTCCTGGATGACAAGCAAAAGCTGCAAAAGGAGCTCTACGACCGGAAAAAGGACGTCAGTGCAGCCACCTCGGACAAAGAAGCTAAAAAAGCCCGAAGAAAGATCGGGCGAATCAATAAAAAAATTCGTAAAGTGGAAAACAGCACCCGGAAAACAGAGCGGGATATCGAACAGCAAAAAGGAGAAATCCAGGCTTTGCGTACCCAGTTGCTGAAGATGAGAAAATAATAAAAACCCCGAGTTCTGATGGCTTATGACATTAACCTGGCCGACCGGGTCAGGGAATATTTAGTACAGTTTCCAGCACTGGATATTGAAGAAAAGCAAATGTTTAGCGGCCTGGTATTCATGGTCAACGGGAAAATGTGCGTCAACGTAAGTCACGAAAACTTAATGTGCCGCTTCGATCCGGCACTGAGTGAGGCGGTTGCCGAAAAGAGGGGGTTTTTGCCCATGCTCATGCGGGGTAAACAAATGAAGGGGTATTGCTATGTAGAACCTATCGGCCTCCAAAGAAAGACGGATTTCCAATTTTGGATCAACCTTTGCCTGGATTACAACAAGCGGGCAAAAGCCTCAAAAAAGCGCAGTTAGGGTTTAACCTATGCAAAACTATTTCACCTTCCCCCTGTCTTCCAAGTAAAGTTGAACAGAAACACACCCCTATTTGAACTGTTTTAAGGATAATTTTGTTGTGCATCGTAACAACAATTGTCACACGCAACAGTCCTTTATTATGAAAAGCATTCCTTATTCCATTTTGGAATTAGCCACCGTTTGTGAGGGTGTAACGATTGAGGAAACGTTTAAAAAATGCCTTGATCTGGCACAGCGCGCGGAGGAATATGGCTATAAGCGTTTCTGGCTGGCGGAGCACCATAATATGATCAGTATTGCCAGTTCTGCCACCGTTGTGCTGATCGCTTATATCGCCGGTGGTACAACAAAAATCAACGTGGGTTCCGGAGGGATTATGCTGCCTAATCATTCTCCGTTGATTGTAGCAGAACAGTTCGGCACCCTGGGGGCTTTGTATCCCAACCGCATTGATCTGGGCCTGGGCAGAGCGCCAGGAACCGATCAAATCACGGCACATGCCATCCGGTCGGACCGGATGCAGGCGGTTTATACTTTTCCAGATGAGGTCAGTAAAATACAACAATACTTTTCCCCCGACAACAGCCATTCTCCGGTTCGGGCCACGGTGGCAGAAGGCGTTGACGTGCCCGTCTATATTTTGGGGTCAAGTACCGATAGTGCGCATCTGGCGGCCAAAATGGGTTTACCTTACGCTTTTGCCAGCCATTTTGCCCCTGCGCAACTCTTTGAAGCACTTGCTATTTACCGGGATGAATTTGTACCGTCTGCTACTTTGAAAGAGCCCTATACGATCGTCGGGCTTAACGTGATTGCTGCAGATACAGATGAAGCGGCGGAAAGGCTTTCTACTTCGGCTATCCGGATGATGGTTGGCGTAATTACCAGGGAGATGGAATATTTGCAAAAGCCCACCGATATGACCGGTGAGCTGCGGGCCATAGCACAACATCCCGCATTACAACAAATGATGAAATACGCTTTCAGGGGGAGTAAGCAACGGGTAAAAGAAAAGACAAAAGCATTTCTGGAAGAAACAAAAGCAGATGAAGTGATTGTTGCCTCCCATATTTATCATCAGGCCGACCGGCTCAAGTCCTATCGCTTGTTCGCTGAAATCATGAAGGAACTGGCCTGATCCCTTAGGCTTCGGCTTCCCATATTCCACACAGTCGTATAACCACTTCCACGGCTTTTTGCATGTCCTGAATGCTGATCCATTCCTGCCGGGAGTGAAAGGCGTGTTGCCCTGTAAAGATGTTGGGACAAGGGAGTCCTTTAAATGAAAGCATGGCACCGTCTGTACCACCACGAATACTTTGGTGGCGGGGTTCAATGCCGGCATCTTTAATAGCCTTCAGCGCAAAAGCGGATACCTGGGGATGTTCGGAAATGATCTGCTGCATGTTCCGGTATTGCTTTTCAACCTGCAGTTGCCCTTTTGCTCCCTGGAAACCGGCCAGTATTTGCTGCAGGAGCTTTTGTAGAAAATCCCTTTGCGCTTTGAGTCCATCTTCCGAAAAGTCTCGTAAAATAAAATCGATGGTAGCCTTTTCGCCATTTCCCTGAAAATGTACCGGATGGACAAATCCCTCTTTGCCCGCGGTTGTTTCCGGGGAGAAGCGGTCTTCCGGCAGCGCTGCCAGGAACGCGGAGGCGACTTTTAGGGCATTGACCATTTTGCCCTTGGCAAAGCCCGGGTGTACGGCCACCCCTTCAATAATTAAGGTGGCTTTGTCTGCATTGAAGTTTTCATCTTCAAAAGTGCCCAGGGTGTCACCGTCTAAAGTATAACCGAAGTCGGCCCCCAGTTTTTTCATGTCTACCAAGTCGGTGCCTCTGCCAATCTCTTCATCTGGTGTAAACAGCAGACGGATCTTTCCATGTTTTATTTCCGGATGTTGCATAAAGTAATGGGCAACATCCATGAGGATGGCGACGCCGGATTTATCATCTGCTCCCAGCAGTGTTTTTCCACTGGCTGTGATGATGTCATGGCCTATTTGCGCTTTTAAGTCAGGATGAGCTGCGGGGGTTAAAGCCTGCTCGGGATCACCGGGCAGCCGAATAATTCCGCCATCGTAGTTATGATGAACAACAGGCTTTACACCGCTGCCGCTGCAATCCGGAGACGTATCCACATGCGAACAAAAACACAGCACGGGTACCACTTTAGGACTGTTGGCCGCAATGGTTGCGTAGACGTAGCCGTGTTCATCCACAGCAGCATCTGCAATACCCATAGCCTGTAATTCTTCCACTAACAATTTGCTCAGCACTTTTTGCTTGGCAGTTGATGGGAAAGTTTTTGAAAACGGGTCAGCCTGTGTGTCTATTTGCACATACCTGAGAAACCGTTCGGCAACGGTAAAAGCATATTGTTGAAACGACATGTAGAAAAGAACTGTTTAGTAAGGACCTTAGGCGATCCCAACCAATTCTACATCAAAGATAAGGTCTTCGCCGGCCAGCGGGTGATTGGCATCCAGTACGACACCGCTTTCTTTTACTTCCGTTACAACCACAGGATAAACCTGCCCGTCCTGGCTACTCAATTGAAGTTGCATGCCTTTTTCCGGCTTGAGGTCTGCCGGCAGTTTTTCATTGGGGAACTCCAGCAAAAGCTCTTCGTTACGTGGTCCATAAGCCTGATCTACCGGTATTTCCAGCGTCTTCTTATCTCCCGGCTTCATATCCAGCACACCATTATCAAAGCCTGCAATCACGTTTCCGGAACCTACTTTGAACTCCAGCGGATCACGCCCCTCTGAAGAATCGAAAGTTTCTCCGTTTCTCAGTTTTCCTTGATAATGTACTTTCACGGTATCTCCGTTTTTTACCACTTGCATAAAATCTGTTTTTGCTATTAAAAAAGCACAAGGTACAAAGAAAAGTCCGTAATCTATTGTAGTTTTGTGCAGTATTTTAATTCTGTTAACACGATGAAAGTGGATTTTTCAAAATCGGCGGACGGGCTTGTTCCTGCTATTGTTCAGGACGCCTGTACGCACCGGGTGCTCATGCTCGGATACATGAACCGGGAATCCCTGGATCGTACGCTCAATGAAGGAAAAGTAACTTTCTACAGTCGTTCCAAAAAAAGATTGTGGACCAAAGGAGAAGAGAGCGGGCATTTTTTAATGGTAGACGAGGTAAAAGCCGACTGTGACCAGGACACATTATTAATACGGGTCCGGCCGAGCGGACCGGTTTGCCACACCGGTTCCGATACCTGTTTTGAGGAAAAGAACGAAAATGAAAGTTTTCTTATCGAGCTGGAGAATACCATCATCGACCGTCATCAAAATCCGACTGAGCACTCCTATACCGCCTCGCTTTTTGCCAAAGGCATTAATAAAATGGCGCAGAAAGTGGGAGAAGAAGCGGTGGAACTCGTTATTGAGGCTAAAGACAATAACGAAGAACTCTTTCTCAATGAAAGCGCAGACCTGCTTTATCACTACCTGGTCCTCCTGATTGCCAAAGGTTATGTCTTGGAAGATGTTATTGAGGTGTTAAAAAAGCGCCACAAATAGGGACATTTTACATAATTATGGGCAATGGCAGGTTTTTATAAGCGTGGTTTCCCTACATTTGCTCTTTACCCGATTCGGAAATTGTCGGTCAATTTCCGGGGAATTTTTAACCATTAAATACAGTTTTTTAAAAATAATTGCAGTTATGAAGAGGATCGTATTTGGTCTTGCCGCAGTGGTGTTTTTCTTTTCGGCTTGTAAAACTAACTCTAATAAATACACCATAAAAGGAGCGCTGACCAATCTGGAAGACTCCGTTTTGTTCTTGGGCCATCAGGTAGCAGGGATGCCCGTGTTTGATACGCTTATGGTCGATGACGGGTCCTTTAGTTATTCCGGAGAGGCGACCAGTCCGGTGTTTGCACAAATACTGACTCCGGACCGTCAGAGTGGCTTCCCGATTATTCTGGAACCCGGAACCATACGGATCAAGGGGAATGCAGATTCTATGATGATGGGACAGATAACGGTTTCCGGAACGCCTAACAACGAAGCCTTACAGGAATTCATGGATATCCAAAAGCCGTTCATGCCACAAATGCAACAAATGCAAAGCCGGTTTATGCAGGCTCGCATGAGCGCAGATACCACCGCTATGGATTCTATCCGTACCGCTATGGACAGCATCGGGCAGGTGATTACGGCTGGAATGAAAACCTTTATTAAAGATCATCCCGAATCGGTCGTCAGCGCCATTGCCTTACAGAGCATTATGACGGGTCTGGCCGACACTACGGTAGAGGCGCTTTATACCCGCCTTGACACTGCCGTTCAGCACAGTCCCTATGGCGATCGTATTGGGGCAACCATAGCTGCTTCTAAGAAAGCCCGCATCGGTGACATGGCACCTGACTTTACCCTGAAGACCCCTGAAGGCAAGCCCTTCTCGCTTTCTTCTTTAAGGGGAAAATATGTTTTAATCGACTTCTGGGCAAGCTGGTGTGGTCCTTGTCGGGTAGAAAATCCCAACGTAGTGGCTACTTATCAAAAATACAAAGACCAAAACTTTACTATTCTGGGCGTTTCCCTGGACAGTGATAAGGACGCCTGGTTGAAGGCCATTGAGAAGGATCATCTGACCTGGCATCAGGTATCTGACCTCAAGCAGTGGGACAATGAGGCTGCCCAGCTCTATGGGGTACAGGCTATTCCCGCCAACTTCCTGATAGATCCATCCGGAAAGATTATTGCCAAAGACCTGCGGGGAGAAGAATTGCCTCAGACCCTGGCGAAAGTATTAAAATAAAGGCATGATGATCAAACGGTTTCTCACGGTTATAGCTGTGCTTTTGCTGTTAGGTATCGGGGGAGCATATGCCCAGGATAAACCGGAAGCTCCTTTCTTGATCGAAGGGCGGCTGACACAGGCCGAAGGACAGCAACTTACCCTTATCAATGGGGATAACCATAAAAAAGTAGCCACCACCAAGGTCCATGAGGGTGCCTTTAAAATAAGCGGTACAGTCTCTTCTCCGACCATATTTGTCCTACAAAGTGAAACCAGGGAACTTCCCATGCTGTTAGTGCTTGCTGGTTCCGACACCCTACAGATAAAGGGGAAGCTTGAGAACTTTCCTATAGCTGAAGTAAAAGGCAATACGCAAAGTGAACAGATGCAGCAATATCAAAAAGAATTTGTTCCCTTACTTGAGCAGGCGAAAAGCATTAGTCAACGGGCAGCGCAGCTTGACCCGGCTACAGATTCCGTTCAGGTGGCCCAATTGAGGCAGGAAGCGGAAGCTTTCAATGACCAGATGAAGCGTACTGGCATAGCTTTCGTCCGGTATCACCCCGATGCGCTTGCCAGTATTTTTGTGCTGATGAATGCCATGAAAACCATTCCGCCTGCCACCTTGAAGACGCTGTATGCCTCTTTGTCCGAGGAGGTAAAAAATTCCCGTTATGGTAAAATGACGCAAGCGGCGATCCACCGGAATGCCGTTACGGCTATAGGCGCCGTTGCTCCGAATTTCACCTTAAAAGATGTCAATGGAACGCCGGTAAGTCTCTCTTCCTTCAGGGGGAAATATGTGCTGATTGACTTTTGGGCGAGCTGGTGCGGCCCCTGCCGGATGGAAAATCCGAATGTAGTGGAAGCCTATAACGAATATAAAGATGAAAATTTTACGGTGCTGGGCGTTTCCCTGGACCGGGATAAAGAACACTGGATAGCGGCTATCCAACAGGACAAGCTGACCTGGACACAGGTGAGTGACCTGAAAGGCTGGAACAGCGCCGCGGCAAGACTTTATCACGTTAACGGCATCCCGGCCAATTTCCTCATAGACCCCTCCGGGAAAATTATCGCAAAAAACCTGCGGGGAACAGCGCTGGACAGCCGGCTTGCAGCCATTTTTGAAAAATAAAAAAGGGTAATCGAAGCAATAATGACGGGATTGATAAAGCAATTGATAATCGGCTTATTGTTCCTGCCGGTAAGCAGGATAACAGTTGCCCAGGAAATTTTTTCTGCGCAAAAAATGGAAATTTCTTTCTATTCTTCTGCCCCTATAGAAGATATACAGGCTAAAACCATACAAGGCAGCTCGACGATTAACCCTACGACCGGCGCCGTCTATTTTAAAATACCGGTTCATACCTTCCAATTCGAAAATAGTTTGATGCAAAGCCACTTTAATTCAGACTATATGGAAACTAAGAAATACCCTGATGCCCTGTTCAAAGGAAATATACAAGAAGCGATAGCTTATGGAAAAGACGGACAGTATGAGGTGCATGTAGCCGGTAAGTTAACTATTCATGGTGTTACGCGCGACTACACGGGCCCGGTAACCCTAATGGTAAGCGGAGGGCAGCTGCAAGCCCATACCCACTTTAAAGTGCGTCTGGAAGATTATAAGATAGACATTCCTTCTTTGCTGACCATGAATATTGCTGAAGTGGTAGAAGTCAAGGTGATGGCGGATTATAAGACCGGAAGCAGCAGGTAGAAGAGGATATTTTCCGCTGATGGAAAAAATATGGAAGTGATCTATAATTTACTTACTTTTACGAAGATTATGGTCAAGCAAATTTCAGCAGGGGTAACCATCAGCGTGGAAACGTTTTATCAGCCGGAATATTCCAATCCGCTGAACAACGAATATATGTTTGCTTATCGCATAGAAATTGAGAATAACAATCATTTTCCGATAAAATTGTTACGCCGCCATTGGCATATTGTGGATTCCAACGGAACGCGCCGCGAGATTGAGGGCGAAGGGGTAGTAGGGATGCAACCGGTCATTTTGCCGGGAGAAGAATACCGTTACGTATCCGGTGCCAATCTGCGCACGGAGATCGGAAAGATGTATGGCATTTACCTTATGGAAAACCAGCATAACCGGCATACTTTCGAAGCCGCCATACCGGAATTTGTGATGATTGTACCTTTGAAGATGAACTAATTCCACTCACATGAGTAAGAATAAATATCGGTTTCCGTTGCTTATCCTGGCCTTTGTGCTGCTGATTACGGGTGCTATTTTACAATATAAAAACCTCGCCGTAGCCTGGGTATTTATTGGTGTTGCGGTGGTGCTGTATGTAATTGCCAGGTTCTTCATGCGCGAAAAAAAGTCAAACCAGCAGGCCAATTCCTTCTCCGAGTAAAAATTTTCCACAAAGTCTATAAAAATAGTAGGAAATTACTACCTTTGCCTTTTCTTATTATTATTTAATTAAAAAAAGTAAAGATATGAGTTTACCATTAGGAGAAACAGCTCCGAATTTTCAGGCTAAGACCACCGCCGGAGATCTTGATTTTTATGAATATCTGGGGGATGGCTGGGGAATCTTATTTTCGCATCCTTCTGATTTTACGCCGGTATGCACCACCGAGTTGGGCAGCATGTCCCGTTTGCAGGATGAGTTCACCAAACGCAATACAAAGATATTGGCCGTGAGTGTAGATTCTCTGGATTCACACGAAGGGTGGGTAAAGGATATTAATGATACCCAGAGCACCAATGTTACCTATCCCATCATTGCGGATACGGATAAAAAAGTAGCTAACTTGTATGGGATGATCCATCCCAAGTGGTCCGATACCCATACGGTTCGTTCTGTTTTTATCATCGGACCGGACAAACAAATTAAACTGACCTTAACCTATCCAGCCTCTACCGGGCGTAATTTCCATGAGATTCTCCGGGCCCTTGACTCGCTCCAGTTGACAGCGGATTACAGCGTATCTACTCCGGCAGACTGGAAGGACGGGGAAGATGTAGTGATCGGTGGCAATATCAAGACGGAAGATATTCCCAAATATTTCCCTAAAGGCCACAAGATTATCAGGCCCTACCTGCGTACTACTCCGCAGCCTAACAAGTAGAAAAAAGAAAAATAAGATAATCCCTGCCTTGTGCCTTTGTGAGACAGGGATTTTTTATAAAATGGAGCATAAAGCCCACCGATCTTTAGCCTTTTTCCTGTAGGAGGCGGAGTCCTTTTTCATTTGGCATCAAAGTGCTTCTTCACCATGGGCAGCACCTGTCCACCGTAGAGTTCTATGGTTTTTACCATCTGCTGGTGAGAAGGAAAGCCGACGTCTACATGCGCAATGAAACGGGTCAGCCCGAAGCGCTCGACTGTCCGGATAATCTTTTCGGTTACCTCTGTTGGATTTCCCATAAATAAAGCACCATCCTCGCTCATTCCGCCCTGAAATTGCATGGAGGTATAAGGCGGCCATCCCCTGTCTCGGCCTACGCGGTTCATTTGTGCGGCGTAATAGGGAAAATAATCCTGCAATAGCTGGTCTTTGGAATCGGAAAGGAAGGTGTGGGAATGTACGGCCACTTGCATTTCCGCCGGGTTATGGCCAAACTGTTTGTATTGTTCTTTGTACAGGTCAATCAGGGGTGTAAACTGGCTGATACGTCCGCCGATGATCGCGAAAATGATGGGCAGGCCGTATTTTGCCGCGCGGATAACCGATGCCGGCGTGCCGCCCACGGCCACCCAGACCGGCAGTTTTCTGCCGGGCCTCGGATACACGATCTGGTTAGACAAGGGTGCCCGGAACTTCCCGCTCCAGGAAATGTTTTCTTTCTCATTTAGCTGAACGAGTAAGTCCAGTTTTTCATCAAATAAAGCATTGTAATCGCGCAGGTCATACCCAAACAGCGGGAAGGATTCAATAAAGCTGCCCCGCCCGGCCACAATCTCCGCCCGTTGACCAGACAGCAGATCCAGCACAGCGAAATCCTGATAGACTTTTACCGGATCAGCGGAGCTCAGCACGGTGACCCCGCTGGCTAACTTGATGCGTTTAGTCACCGTAGAAAGCGCGGACAGCAGCATTTCAGGAGCGGGTACCGCGTAATCCGGCCGATGATGTTCTCCCATAAGGAAAACATCCACCCCCAACTCATCTGCCAGCTTCACTTCTCCGATGATTTCATTTAGCCTTTGGCTGACAGGTTGAATTTCTGCCGTCTTTGGGTCAATCGCCAGGTCGCCGAACATTCCGATACCTAATTCCATAGTTGTACTTTTTTTACAAAAATAACACGCCTGAGGCTACCGGCCATTACTTAGGTCAAATAACGACCTACATTTCTCCCACGCCCATGGCAGTATAGAAAGCATCCTGGACCTTGGAGCGCACGTCCAGGTGCTGCAGCGTCGTATTGGAACCGCCTGCCGGGTTTACCCGGTTGGATAAAAAGACATAGACAAAATTATATTTGGGATCGGCCCATACCGCTGTGCCCGTATAGCCGTAATGGCCGAAGGTCTGTGGAGAACAATATTTAGAAGGGTAGGGATAATCAAAACGGGCCTGATCTTTCGCCCGCTTATCCCAGCCAATACCCCGGCGGCTGATGTCACTTTGATAAGAAGTAAACAAAGCGACCGTCGCGGAATCCAGATAACGCTTGCCGTCGAAAACCCCGTTGTTTAGCAGCATTTGCAGCAATACTCCTAGATCGTAGGCGTCGGAGAACAAGCCGGCATGGCCCGCTACCCCGCCTGTCATGGCACTTCTCGGGTCGTGTACATCACCGTGCAGACATTGCAGCCGGAAATTTTTTTCGCATTCTGTGGGAGCAATGCGGCTTAAGGGGAAACGTTTTCTGGGCTTGAAACCGGTGGTGACCATGCCGATAGAATCGTACATCGTCCGCTTGATGTACTCTCCAAGAGGCAATCCCGTGATTTCCTCCACAATGTAGCCCATGAGTTGGAAATCGATATCACTGTATACATAGTCTGGCGTAGGATCCAGCTTGCTGTCGCGGATAAGGGCCTTAATCGTATCCAGGTAATCCTTCCGCATGTACAGGTCGCGCGCGACGTGAACGCTATAACGGGCATTGCGTTTATGATGGAATATGGTGGGATCGGGTTTCCCGTCTTCGGTAAGAAAAGTACCGTAATAAAAATCAGGGACAAACCCCGCTTGGTGTAGCATCACATCTTTAACAGTCAGGCCGGCTTTATCCGTACCTCTCAGCCAGGGCAGGTAAGTGCCCAGGGTTCCATCCAGCGACAGTTTTCCCTCGTCGTATAAACGCATACAGGCCAGTGTCGTAGCGCAGACTTTGGTTACCGAAGCCAGGTCGTAGATGGTGTTTTGTGTCACCGCCCGTTTTTCATCATAGGTGAAATGGCCGAATGCTTTGTGGTAAAAGATTTTCCCATTTTTCATGGCCAGTATTTCGCATCCCGGCGTAGCGCCCTTCGCAATGGCATCCTTTGCAATGGAATCTACCCGTTTTAACAGTTTTTCACTGATGCCCAGGTCAGCGGGGTATTGAAAAGGCAGGTAAGCCCGCTTGTAACTCAGGCGATCCAGTCCCGTTTTTGACGGGAACTCCTTACTAACGCTTACCGGCAAGCTGCCTTTGGGATCAAAGGCGCCAAACAGCAAGTCGGCTGCTGTTTGCTGCATGGTTTCCGCATCGTTATAGGCGGCTATGATCGTTGGCCCGTGGGGGAAATATTTAATGGCGTAGGGATTGCCAAAAGCAATGGTTACCGTGCGCTTTTCTTCCTGCAGTTGTTGAACAAGCTGAATGGCGGGAGTGGAAAGCCCGTAGCGACCTGAAGGATAACGGTGGTAGTTGCCCACCGCGATGATGATTTTATCAAAATCCGCTTTTAGTTTTTTGGCCAGTTTATCTGCAGCCTCCATGCTTGCATCGGTGCTAAAATTGAAAGAGGGGAGATCGCGGTGCATATTAACCCGGTCGGTAAAAGCCGGCAGTGCTCCGCCAACCGTTAGAATTGCGATGCTTTCTTCTCCTTTTTCTGGCAGAGGCAGCAGGTGGTTTTCATTGTTCAACACGGTAATGGCCTGTATGTCCAGTTCCCGGGTCAGTGCCTTTACGCCGTTGTTAAGATCTTCGGTCAGGTGTGCGGTTTCTACCGGTTGCCAGTGGTCCAGCCCTGCGTGGTATTTGGCCATCAGCACCTTCTTCACGCTTTTGTTAACCCTGGACATGCTGATCTCTCCATCGGCAAGGGCTGCCTGGATGCTCTTGATACAAGCGTCTACATCGGCAGGCAACAACAGTACGTCATTCCCCGCTTTCAGCGCTTCGACACCGGCACGCCCGTTCTGGTAATAACCGCTGACCGCTTTCATTTCCAAGGCGTCGGTAAATACCAATCCTTGAAAACCCATGTCATGCCGGAGCAAGTCGGTAATCGCCTTTTTAGACAGTGACATGGGACGGTGTGGCCGGCTGTCAATGGCAGGAACGTCCAAATGAGCCACCATGACCCCTTTTACGCCATAATTAATCATTTGCTGAAAAGGAAACAACTCCAGTGCTTTGAGCGCTGCCAGCGTTTTGTGTACAACCGGCAGGGCTTTATGGGAATCCACATCCGTATCCCCGTGTCCCGGGAAATGCTTGGCTACCGCCATCACACCCATGTGCTGCATGCCCCGCATGTACTGTATGCCCCAGCGGGCTACGCGGTATTTATCTTCTCCAAAAGAACGGTCATTGATGACCGGGTTATCCGGATTGTTGTTGATGTCTACATCGGGAGCAAAATTGATTTGTACCCCGATCCGTTTACATTGCGCTCCTATCTTTTGTCCCACCTGATAAATGAGCATGCTGTCCCGGATCGCGCCCAACATCATTTGATGGGGAAAGGAGATGACGCTATCCAGCCGCATACCCAGTCCCCACTCGGCATCAATGGAAATAAACAACGGCACTTCGGACAACTGCTGGTATTCGTTTGTCAGCACGGCCTGTCGTACCGGACTGCCCTGAAAGAAAACCAGTCCCCCCACTTTTTTATCGCGGATCAGGCTTCTGACATGGGCAATATGACTTTGGTCAAAATTGGAATAAGCGCGGACAAAGATCAATTGGGCTATTTTTTCCGCGCTGCTCATCGTATTAAAAATACTATCCACCCAGGCTTTGGCTTTCCCGGGGGCAGAATCGCCGGGATCGGGTGCGGAAGAAGAATAATGGGCAGTGAAAGCAGGTTGAATGGCAGATTCCATAATGAGGGTTAACAAAAAGAGACCTGTAACAAAAAATGTTTTCTTCATCTGAGTAATTACCGGATTATTGTGATGTTAATGCCTTTTTACAAGGCCTAAATTTAGTAGTAAACAATGGGGAACCCAAAAATACTTTAAATTAGGGAAACTTATGAACATCTTTACGGGGAATATCTCTTTTAGAAGAATTCATCCTAATTTTACACCAAAAGAAGTCTTTTGCCTGATACTATTCAATTATTGTCGGATCATGTAGCGAATCAGATCGCTGCCGGGGAGGTGATACAACGGCCGGCCTCAGCGGTGAAGGAACTGTTGGAAAATGCAGTGGATGCCGGTGCCACGGAGATAAAACTCCTCATTAAAGATGCGGGAAAGGAACTGGTGCAAGTCATTGACAACGGTTGCGGCATGAGCCGGGCGGATGCGCGTATGTGCTTTGAAAGGCATGCCACTTCCAAAATAGATAAGATAGACGACCTTTTTCATATCCACACCATGGGATTCAGAGGAGAGGCGTTGGCTTCCATAGCCGCAGTAGCACAAGTGGAGTTGAAAAGCCGCAAAGCCGGTGAAGAGCTGGGGACTTACCTGGAGATCGAAAACAGCCGGATTAAGAAACAAGAGCCTTGTTCTTGTGCGCCGGGAACGAGCATTGCCATGAAAAATCTGTTTTTCAGTGTGCCGGCCCGCCGCAATTTTTTGAAACGCAATGCCACGGAAATGCGGCATATCGTAGAGGAGTTTATGCATGTCGCCCTGGCCTTCCCGAATATAGGGTTTGTACTGGAAGCCAACGGACAGGAGCTTTTCCATCTGACCACTGGTGCACTCAAGCAAAGGGTATTGCAGTTATTGGGGCAGCAATTTCAGAGCAAGCTGGTTACGGTGAGTGAAAAAACGGACTATATGAACATCACCGGTTTTGCAGGAAAGCCGGAAACCGCTAAAAAAACCAGGGGAGACCAGTACCTCTTTGTAAACAACCGCTACATCCGCAGTGGTTATCTCAATCATGCGGTTATGGGTGCTTTTTCGGATTTGATTCCCGCCGATCATTTCCCGCTGTATGTTTTGTTTCTTGAACTGGATGCCTCAAGGGTAGATATTAATGTACATCCTACCAAGCAAGAAATAAAATTTGAAGACGAAAAGATTATTTACGCTTTCGTTCAGTCTGCGATCAGACATGCGCTTGCGCAGTTCAGTATTACCCCTACTTTGGATTTTGAACTGGATCAAAACATCCAACAACTTCCCTCAGTCAGCCGGCCGTTTACGGCGGCGCAAAAAGAAAAAACGACAGGTGGTGCGCTTTATCAGGGATTCACAAGACAACATCAGTCCCACGCTATTGGCGGCAGCGGCAATAACCTTAAACATTGGAAGGAGTTTTTTCCGACAGGAGAGACGACTTTCCCGGCTCCGCAACCTGCTGTTGTCTCCGAAGAGGAAAAGCAGCCGGCCGGTCCGCCCATAGCGGTGGCTCAAACGCCGCGCAAACCACAGCAGATCCATGCCTGCTATATCCTGCAACAAATTAAATCAGGGTTTATTCTCCTTGATCAACAGGCTGCCCATGAGCGTATTTTGTATGAGCGTTATCAACAGGCCTTTAAGGAACAGCCTTTGTCTTCTCAGCAATCCCTTTTTCCCGAAACACTGGAACTGTCGGCGCCGGACGCCGTCCTGCTGACCGAGATGCTGCCGGAGTTAAAAGTATTGGGGTACGAAGTACAACAGATCGGCAAACAGGCTTTTGCTGTCCATGGTGTTCCTTCGGACCTGGAAAGCGGTAATGAGAAACAATGTATTGAAGGGATGCTGGAACAGTTCAAGCACTTCAGTGCGGAACTTAAAGCGGATAAAAGAGAAAAAATGATTAGCTCGCTGGCCAGACAACACGCCATTAAACCCGGGAAAACACTTAGTCCGGAGGAAATGCAGAATCTGATCGATCAGCTCTTTGCCTGTAAACAACCCCAAACTAATCCGTCCGGACGTTTTACATTTATCTCCTTTAGAATGGAGGAGTTGGCTAAGATGTTCGGGCAGTAAGCGCTTCTGCAGGACCTGCAGACCGGGTCTATGGAAACAGCTTTCAAAAATGTAGCAGTAGTAAAAAGACGAAGCATTGTAACTTATTTAGAGCAACCTCTATTTTCACCATCAAACGCATCTTATGGCCATAATCCTTTCGGTAAAGAATATGTTTCCTGAGATGGGCGCGCGTTGTTTTCTCGCGCCCAATGCCACCCTTGTGGGCGATGTACGCATGGGCGATGATTGCAGTGTCTGGTTCAATGCGGTAATCCGGGGCGATGTCAATAGCATCCGCATGGGAAATAAAGTAAATGTACAGGATGGCGCTGTTATTCATTGTACCTATCAGAAGACAAAAACAACGATTGGCGATAATGTTTCCATCGGGCACAATGCCATTGTACACGGGTGTACCCTGGCCGATAATGTGTTAATCGGCATGGGGGCCATTGTAATGGACCATGCCGTTATCGGCACGGGGGCCATTATAGCGGCAGGCGCTGTGATCCTCGAAAACACGGAGGTGGCCCCGGGCAGCATCTATGCCGGTGTGCCTGCAAGGAAGGTAAAGGACGTGAGCCCCGAATTAAAAAAAGGAGAGATAGAACGCATTGCGAACAACTATGTGGAATATGCCCGGTGGTTTAAATAGGCAGTTTAAACCGCATGACGACCTCTCCGGTCTCCTTGTCTATTTCTACCTTCTTGTTTTCCAGGCCAACTTCCTTTCCCGTCGTCATTTTTAATAAACCGGAGAGGAACTCCATGCCGTGGTTCAGCACCCCTTCCATCGCCGCTGTTTGGGAAGGCGCTTGCTGCGGACCAGCCTTTTCTATTGGTTCCGCTTCCTTGTCCGAGGCTGTTTCTTCTTCGTTGATTAATTCATTGATGACGGCCGTCTCCCCGGAAACCGTCTGGCTTTCTCCGGTCTCCTGTTCGGGTTGTACGATTATTCCATCCATAGCCTCCTGCAGTTCCGTCAGGAACTGTGCTCGTCCGGCGGCGGAAAAATCTACCTCATCCAGCCCCTTATCGCTTAGTACACTATCAAACAGGTTTTGTTTCAGGTTGAGCCCTGAGGCGATTCTCATTTCAATAGAGTTGCGGGCGAGCAGGTTGATGACCGTAAGCTGCTTGCTTGTTTGTCCCAGCCGGTCTATCCGCCCTATCCGTTGATTTTTCTTCGCCGGATTCCAGGGAAGTTCAAAGTTAATGACCGTATCGGCGACTTGGAGATTCAGTCCGCTCCCCCCGGCTTCGGAAGAAAGAAACACGTTGCAAGCAGGATCGCTCTCAAATTTTTGGATGAGTTGATGCCGATGTTTTACCGCTACCTTCCCAGTGAGTTGCGCGTAACCGATTTTGTTTTTACGGAGCATTTCCCCAATCAGGTTCAGCATGGTGACCCATTCGGAGAAAATGATGATTTTTTGCCGGCCTTTTTTTACATCTAATTTTTCAAGAAGAATGTGCTTTAGTTCTTCCAACTTGGGAGAACGATACGTCTCCTTGTCAATGAGATAGGTGCTGTCGCATGCCATCCGCATGTTGTTTAACAACAACATGAGTTTTTGCCAGTCATAAGGGGATATATATTTTTTCCTTAAAATAGCGGCTACCCCGGAAGCAAAAGAATTGTGATACTCTGCCTGATCCGGATGCAAAGTGACCGGAACGGTCACCTCGGTTACGTGAGGCAGTTCTTTGAGCACGTTTCTCTTCTCCCTCCTTAACAAAATGGGTTTGAGCCGCTCGTTAAGTTCTTGCAGGTTGTAGTAGCCTACGATCTTATCTTTCTTATTGGCGTCAAAATAACAATGTTGATAGGAAAACTCCCACAGGGGCGTCAGAAAATCCCGGTCTACGAACTGCATGACGGCATACAGGTCGATCAGGCGGTTTTCAATAGGCGTACCAGTGATAACCAGCGCGTGTTTTTTACGGAGTTTCCTGATATTTTGCGCGGTAACGGAGGAATAATTTTTGATGCGTTGGGCTTCATCGAGAATGATAAAATCAATATCCATTTTGTTGATAGCGACCGCGTCCCGTAAAACGGTTTCATAATTGACAATGAGAAAGTAGGCGGTCGTTTGTTGATAGAGCAGCTCCCGTTCCTCCGGGAAACCCTGTACGACAACGGCCTGTTCGTCAGAAAACTTTTCTATTTCCTGTTGCCATTGCTCTTTTAAGGAGGCGGGGCAGACGATGAGGCATTTTTTAAAACCAAAGAGTTCTTTTTTCATAACCGCGGTGCCTATCGCCTGAAGCGTCTTTCCCAGTCCCATATCATCGGCAATGATGGCTCCTTTACGGAAAGTGGCAAACTGTACCCCTTCTTTCTGATAGGGGAGGAATTTGGCCTTCAACAAGGAAAAGTCCAGTTTTTCCGTTTTTCTTACGGTTTCCAGCATTTCTTCGTCCCATGCCTTTTGTACTTTTTCCTCTACCTCCGGCCTGATCTTGATTTTAGGAATTCCCCGGGCATCACGAATAAACAACAGGAAGTCCTTAACCCGCTGTTCCTCGATAAAATGGCGCTTACCGAAATGTTTAGTTATTAATTTTTTGCTTTTGGGTTCATCTTGTCCGGATAAAACCAGGTGATGCGATAGTCGTTTAAAGGATCCAGGAAAATTTCGATAAATGGATATTGTTTATTTAGCCTGTTGAAGGTTCTTTTCTTTGATTTTAACGCGTTAAAAGCGTACATGATATGTTTGGTGGTTCCCAGCTTGTTGGTTTGGAGATCCGGATTGTCAATGTAGCCGGTTTCATTTTCGAAGTCCCTCAGGGTGATTTTGTATGAAATTCCTTTTTCGTTGATGAGGGTGTGTTCCCCATAAATATTATCCGCAAATTTGATTTTATAACTTGCTTTGCCGGCCTTTTCTTTACGCTCCTCGAGTACCCTTTTCATCATGCCTTCCCGGGTATAGGTTCTTCCTTCGGGGTGCAACTGCGGCGCTGTGTTTTTCAGTTCTTCTTGCACCTGCAATAAAGCGGCGATGCCCCAACTGCTCCAGTCTAAGGCTTTCTTTTTTTGAAAGCAGTACCAATCGGTCCCGTCCGTTTCAATTCTTAACTCTACGGCTTCTTCATCCGGGACATCCACCAGGACTTCCCACCGGTTCGTTCCATGGGTGAGTATTTGACAACAGCAGAGCAGATACATCTTCTCTCCTTTTGCATAACTGTCTTTGATGTCTGGGGAGTCTTTCAGTGTCTTCAGAAAATCTGCTATTCTTTCACTGACCGGTGTCGTGTTTTCTTCCATTTAGCCTCTTTTTTTAAGTGTAAAATTAGGCAATATTGCCGGGTTTGCCACTTGTTTTCCGAACAAATGCTATGTTTGCACATATTTATAATTATTATGAATCTGCAAATTAACCACAGCAGCGATCTTCCACTACATGCACAGGTAGAACAGGTATTGCGCAAGCTGATCGGGCAGGCTGCTTATAAAAAAGGCAAACCCCTTCCCAAGGAAGTAGAGTTGGCCAATCGCTTTGGGGTATCAAGAAATACCGTCCGGCAGGCGACCAACAAGCTGGAAAATGAGGGACTGATTACCCGAAAAAAGGGCGTAGGTACGTTTGTGACTTCCCACGGGCTGTCCACCCAGTTAAGTCATTGGCACAGCTTTACACTGGAAATGCTGGAGAAGGGCATTGCTTTTGAAAACAGAGAGGTTACCGCGTCCCGGGTAAAAGCGGATGAAAAATTATCAAGGTTTTTTCGCATCCGAAAAGGCACTAAAATATTAGCCTTAAAACGGCTCAGGGCAGTTGAGGGGGAACCGGTAGTTTATTTTGAGAGTTTTTTTCATCCGAGGATTGCACTGAGCGAAGAAGAAGATTTTAATCAGCCCCTCTACCAGCTTTTGGAAGAAAAATTTGGTGTGGTAGTTGTGCGTTCCAATGAACATATCCGTGCGCAGCTCGCCGGGACCATGGCTAAAAAGCTAAAGTTGTCCTCCGGAGACCCTATTCTGGTACGGGAACGTTTTGTCTTTGATCCAGGCGATCGCCCGGTAGAATATAATATCGGCTTTTACCGGGCCGATAAGTTTACTTATTCTATTGACATCAAGAAATAGCCGAAGCCTTTATGAAAAAAGGGGCCCTTATAAAACGAAAACAGCTCAGAAACCTGCTGTTGTTTGTCATCGCATTGGTGATCATCAACGTGTTGTGTTCCGGCTTGTCTTATCGCATAGACCTGACCAGGGACCACCGTTTTACGCTAACTCAACCAACCAAGGACCTGCTACAAAACCTGGACAGCGACGTAAAAATAAAAGTGTATCTGAAAGGGACGCACCTTCCCGCAGGTTTCCGTCATTTTGCTTCTGCTACAAAGGGGCTTTTAGAAGATTTCCGCCGGTATGCCCGCGGTCATTTACAATTTGAATTTGTCAACCCATTAGCGGGCGTGCCCGATGCAGCGAAAAGTAAAATAATAGATTCGTTGGCGTCCTTGGGAATAAGACCCTATAACGTCAAAGCCCAGCAAGACGCCACCGAAGGCGTGTCAATACAACTGCTTTTTCCCGCCGCATTAATTGATTATAACGGACATAAGATGGGCGTTAACCTGTTACAGGCTCAACCCGGCAGCAGCCCCCAACAGTCACTGAATCACTCTACCGCGCTTTTGGAATATAACTTTGCCCGTGCCATTGCCCTGCTGTCCCGCGGCGCTCCCCCGCAGGTGGCTTATCTCCTCGGAAACAGGGAGCCCCTGAACCCTTCCGTATATGATGCGCTTACTATACTTGACAACAGCTACCGCTTTGATACGCTTAACCTGCAACGTGTGCCTTTTATCCCGCTTCAATTTAAAGCAGTGGTTATTTTAGCGCCTTCACAGCCCTTTACCAAAGAAGAAAAACTCAAAATAGATCAATACCTGATGCAGGGCGGGAAGGTGCTCTGGGCGGTTCATTCTGTTCAGGCGTCAATGGACAGCCTCCGGCAACAGCCCTCTTTTCTGGCCTATGACAAAGGCTTGAACCTCGAAAACCTGCTGTTTACCTATGGGGTACGGGTCAACCCCGATATCTTACAGGATATGCAGTGTTTTTCCGTTCCAGTAACGGTCGGCCATATTGGTGACCGCCCGCAGATACAACGGCTTCCCTGGGTCAACCAGCCGTTGCTGAACCCTGCTGCAGGGCATCCGATTACCAACAACATGGACCTTGTGCTCAGCAGTTTTCCAGGCTCCATAGACACCACGCGTGTGACAGGGGTTCAAAAAACAATTTTGTTAACGACTTCGGCACATAGCAGGTCTGTCGCGACCCCTTTTCGGGTTTCTCTGGAAGAAGTGAAAATAAAACCCGACCCACAGGCCTTTAGGGAAAATCATATTCCTGTAGCGGTATTACTCGAAGGAAGGTTTACTTCTGTTTTTAAAAACCGGTTGAGTGCCGAGGAATTAGATAGGCTTCAACGAAAATCAGGACATGCATATCGTTCTGGTAGCCAACCAACTAAGATGATCGTTGTTTCAGATCCCAATATATTTAAAAATGAAGTATCTAAACAGGACGGGCCGCTACCCATGGGAATGGATCCTTATACCCGCCGGCTCTTTGCCAACAGAACGTTTTTTGAGAACTGCCTGACCTATCTGACCGATACGACCGGAATTATGCTGGCCCGCAGCAAAGATTTCTCCCTTCGACTTTTGGATGGCGCCAAGGTAGAACAGCAGAAGGCCACCTGGCAGGTATTGAATTTTCTTGTTCCTTTTTGCTTTGTATTGTTGTTTGGCATGGTGTTTCAGTATGTGAGGAAGCGGCAGTTCGCTGCATAAGGAAGCTGAAAGACGCTTGCTTCTGTACAGCTGTTTAGTCTTTGGGGTGTAAATATTTCAAGTATATATTATACAGCGCCTGTTTGTCAATGGGACGCAGATAAGGTTCAATATTGGTCTGCACGTAATGTCTTTTAAAAGCAACGACGGCTGCGGCGGTATCGCTTATGTCGTAACCGATCAGTCGTAAAGCGGCTATCGAATCAAAATTTTGGGGAACCTCCTGAAGCACCGAATCTACCTGGTAACCAAATCCATGCCGCGCCAACTCGCCCCATGGAAAATATACACTCGGATCCTGTTTCCGGGCGGGGGCGACGTCAGCGTGCCCGACAAAATTACCTCTGGGGATATGATATCGGTCCTGGATAGCGTTTAACAGGACCAATAGCGTGTGTATCTGCGCTTTTGAAAAAGGTTCATGTCCATTGTTGTCCAGCTCAATGCCAATGGACAAAGAATTGATATTACGCATATTGCCCCAGCGTGAAACGCCTGCCTGCCATGCCCGATATCGTTCATCTACCAGCCGGTAGATCGTCCCGTCATCGCATACCAGGTAATGCGCGCTCACCCGGCTGCGTACTTCGGGGTTGGTAAGGGTTCGCAGGGACTGCGCACAACTCTCCTGGGCCGTATGATGAATAATCACCAGGTTGGGGGTGCGGATGTCAAAATTGGGAGAAGGTGCTGTCCACTGTTTGGCCCGGAGCGAATCCACCGGCAATACCACCGGGGTAAAATGCAGGTAACCTTTACGCATGTCTTTCAGGTTTTCCTTATAAGCCCTTTTTGCTGTACCGCCCAGGGGAAAGAGATAAGGCGAACACGATATGCTGCTAAACAGTAGGAGGGTAGCGATGATCACGTTTGGCTTCATATCCTAAAAGTAAACAACTTTTTGGTATTCTTAAACCGCCGTATTTTCAGCATGTTTCCGAACAGGGCTTCCGATTGCTTTTGTGGGGATAATGCGTTTGGGATTCCTTGAGGACGAAAGCAGGCGCTTGCTCCTGGTCATGTGCCCCCGTATTTTCATGCATCCCCTTTCGAATCGCTTTTTTAAAGCCGAGCAGTAAGCTGATGATCAGGACGGAAAGGATCAGGTAGCTTACCGCCAACATTTGTTGGTTGGTAATATTTAGTAAACTCAGCAAACCGGTAATCGCAAAAGAAACAACGATGTATGAACCGCCGCTGGTTATTCCTCCGGCAGTCCCGGCATGTTTGGGAAAACGGGTAAGGCAATGGGTGAAAAAGAGGTTATAGAACACGCCGCCGGTGAGATGAATCAACATCACAAAGCCCATCAGCAGCAACAGGCTGCTTAGATAGCCGGCCAAACTGAGCATCAGCACAATGCATCCACATTGAATCAAACTTAAGACCAGAAGCTTTTTAAACAAATGCTCTTTTTTTAACATTCTTCCGATCAGCCCGCCGAAAAACAGGGCGATGCCGGAAAACAACGCACAATAGCCGGTGACCACAGCAGACAACCCCAGGTTCTTTTCCACTATGAAAGGAATAGACATATTGAAAGACATTACCAGCCCGTAGCTGATGCCCAGGGTCACTACCCCGATGCTAAAATCATAGGTGCCGATAATTTTGCGATAGATGCCGGCGATGGAGTGAATGCGAAAAGGGCTGCGTTCCTGTAGTGTTTCTCCACTGTATCGCCACTCTAACAGCAATAAGATAAGCGCATAAAAACACAAGAAGTAAAAGCAGGAGGCCCATCCAAAGTGTTGCTGAAGGAAACCACCCAGGAAGGGGGCGGTTATAGGAGCTGTGGCCCATACGATCGTCAGCATAGCGGTGTAGTTTTTTTGTTGTTCTCCCGAATAGGCGTCCACAAAATAAGTGCGTTTGCCGGCCACGATAAAAGCCGCGCAGATCCCCTGTAAAGCACGGATGACGTAAACCACTTGAATATTACGGGAACTGACGATCAGCAGATTGCTTGCTGCAAATAACAACAGCGCGAGCATCGTCGGGCGATACCGTCCAAAGCTATCGGAAACACTGCCGGCAAAAATCTGTCCAATACCGTAGCTGATCAAAAAGATCGCCAATGTCTGCTGAATCTGTTCCGGTGTTGCCTGAAATACATGCACCATCTCCGGGAAAGCCGGGAGATAAAGATCCGTCGCAAGTCCTGACAAGGGAACTAAGGCAAATGCCAGTATCGCGCCGGTTCTTCTGTTGGTGGCATTAATTTGTTTCATTGATTAAAGGCTCCTTTCTCTTTTGGACCGCAAAATTAGCATGATACCGCGGTTCAAAAAATAAGAAAATAAAATGGGTCGCTAAATAAATCGAATATCTCCTTCTTACCTTGTTTTTTAAACGTACTTTTGAAAGATGAAAAGATTATGGCTTTCGGTCGTATGCTGCTTGACTGCGCTTACCGGACTAGGTCAGATCGAAAAGTATCCTTTAAAAATCACGCCCCTGACGGAGGATTTGTTTGTATATGTCAGCCACGGTTTCTTCAGGGGTAAACCCTATGCTGCCAATGCCGTGTATCTGGTGACTGCTCAAGGGGTTGTCTTGTTTGATACCCCGTGGGACAAAGCGTATTACCAGCCTTTGTTAGACAGCATCTGGAACCGTCACCATCAAAAAGTAATCCTGTGTATATCCACCCATTTTCATGACGACAGAACTGGTGGCCTGGCTTATTATCGTTCTAAAGGAATACGGACCTATACCACCGCAATGACGGATTCCTTATCGAAGGCTAACCATAACAACCGGGCTGCCTGCCTCTTTTCCGGCGATACAAGTTTTCATGTGGGAAGACATGCTTTTCAAACCTATTATCCCGGCCCGGGGCATTCTCCCGATAACATCGTTATTTGGTTTCCGAAAGAAAAGGTGTTGTACGCGGGCTGCCTCGTAAAAAGTGTTGCGGCCGATAACCTGGGCAACCTGACAGACGCCAGCGTAGCCGCCTGGGGAAAATCACTGAAAAAACTCCAGCACCGGTTCCCCCATCCGGCTTATGTGATTGTGGGACACAATGGATGGCGGGATAAGCGGTCAATTATGCATACCTTAGCGATGATCACGGCTTATGAAAAAAAGCATCCATAAAACAACAGACCACCACTATACCAACACTTTCATCGCGGTAGCTGAAGACTGCCCCGCTAGCAAAAGAGAAATTCCTCCCGGCAAAGGCGGAAAGAAAACCATTGCCGGGCTTCAATAAGAGATGCTTAGCGACCGTCCGTACCGTTACAGTTCAGATGACCTTGCTGTTTCAAATATTTGCCCTGCGCAATCATATTCCTGGAGAAGAGCAACCGGAAGCCCGGCGGCATTTTTTCTCCAAAGGGCAGGCCTGCATGCGTGCTTCGCCGCTCACCAAGTGGTACTGCCGGGGCGTCCACAACGATGAGACCGGAAAAATTGCTTTGTTTGGCCGGGAAACCGATAGGTATCAGTTGCGCTTAAAATATGCTGCGGTTAATTCAGGTTGTTCATGCGATGCGTTCCTCCCGGAAGAAATAATGCGTTGTGATTTTCGGGCAAATAGATTTTTTAGTAGCTTTGTAGGAACAACTACCAAAATTCTTGGATGATGAATCAGGATAAACCTAAAAACAACAAGCTTTGGCTACTTCCGGTAATGCTTATTCTTGCCGCCGCCATGAGCCGCCTGTTGCCGCACCCGTATAATTTTTCCCCTGTCGCAGGTATGGCCCTGTTGGGAGGTGCGGTTTTTAAAGATAAAAAACTGGCTTTTTTGCTTCCGCTGGGGGCGTTGTTTTTATCGGATCTTTCCTTCTCCCTGTTTACCGATATCTCGGGTTTTTACGGCATAAGCCAGGTGATTAATTACGCGGCTTTCGCACTGATTGTGTGGCTGGGTATGGTCATCATCAAGAAGATCAATGTGAAGAATGTGGCAGTGGCTTCTTTGGGAGCTTCCGGCCTGTTTTTTATCCTGTCTAATTTCGGCGTGTGGCTGGTAGCCGGCGGTGTGCCACCATATACGGCTGATGCCGCGGGCTTGTTGAATACTTTCATGCTGGGCATCCCGTTTTTTGGAAACACTTTAATAGGGGATTTGTGTTACAGTGGCGTGCTTTTCGGGGCTTATGTGTTGATAAGCCATTACGCTGGAAGCACCCGGAAGGCTGTTGCATAACCTGCGCACCTTAGCCGTTCGCTAAAAATTAAGAGTTATTTAAGAGATAATTGTTGAGTATAAGCCCAAAGCACGATAAATTTGCGCCCAAATTTATCGAATGGAAGTGGTATTTGAATCTTTTGAACATCTGCTTAATCCAAATTGGATTATGAAGAATGGCGGCTTGTATTTAGTGTTGGTTATTCTGTTTGTTGAAACCGGTATTTTCTTGGGATTCTTTTTACCCGGCGACCCGCTTTTGTTTGTTTCCGGAATGGTCATAGCAGGAGCCAGTGAAACAGCTTTCCCTTTTAACGGCGACCTATTAAACCTTACGTTTTGGATGTTTCTTTTTATCCTGGCCACGCTAATGGGGTATTATCTCGGTTATTGGATTGGACAGAAGTTTGGCCATATTCTCCAGCAAAAGAAGGATAACTGGCTATTCAAAAAGAAACATATAGAAGCGGCTCACCAATTCTATGAAAAGAAGGGCGGAATGGCTATCGCGATTTCCCGTTTTTTGCCCATTGTCCGGACATTTGCCCCATTGACCGGCGGCATGGTAAGAATGGATCTGAAAAAATTCAGCATTTACAACGTTGTGGGCGCGATCATCTGGGTGGTGAGCATCACTTCGCTGGGCTTTATACTTGGAGAAAATGCCTGGGTGAAAAATAACCTTGAAGTGATTATCATTGCTTTAGTCCTGGTGGTAACCGCACCGGTTGTATTTAAAATGGTGGCCAAAAAAGAAAAGACCGGGCTGGCATAGCCTACCGGTAACGTGCCGGACGCCTGCATGCCCTTACTGCGTTTTATGCTGCTTAAATGCCGCCGTTAGCATACTTTCAAGCTGCTTAAAGTTGCATTTTAGCGAACTGGAAGAAATAATTACCGGAGAGCCGCATAGTTGCAGGTTGCCTTTCAGCAGTCGTTTTTCCGCTTCCGGAGCCTTTCCGATATAGCTTTCCGGATTTCGTACCTTAACCACCACATATTTTTGCCCGGCAACAGACTGGCGATGAATTTCCGTTACGTCCTCCCAGGGGATAAAGCCTACGCCGGAGGCTGTCGAATGGTCCGTAATTCCTTGATCATCTATCCGTAAACCGGATGCCTTGCTGGACAACTTCGGGATGTACTGCCCCAGAAAATAGCCAAACAGCGCCAGTGCTACAAAACCCAATATCCGAATAATAAAAACATTATGGATGAGCGGGCTTTTAAAGTCATAGGGCGCCAGTACAAAAAAGAATCCCAGTACGATAAACAGCACGCAACATATGGACAATCCCCACAATTTGGCCTTATTGAATGGAATAGCAACCGGTGCTACAGTAGTATTCATAGTGTTTTATCCAAATTTTGTTTATTTTTACGATGCGCTGTGGCTAATCTTTTTGCCAACAGTTGTTTCAGCGCTTTGAAGTCCTGGTATACAAAGCCTACAGATTGATAGATGATTCTTCCGTCTTCGTCAAGGACGACATTTCTGGGAATATAAGCTTTGGCAAACAGGGAAAATATTTTTCTATCCGGATCAGGAAGTACGGCAAAAGAAACCTGCTTTTGCCGCGCAAAAGCCCTTACCTCCTCCCAGTTGTGTGCTCTTCCAAAAGCAAAGAAAACAAAATGGGGATTATTTTTATAAACCTCCCAGATTTCTTTTTGCAGATGGCGGAATTCGGCGTTGCAGGGGGCGCACCAGGTAGCAAAAAAATTAAGCAGTACAATGCTTCCTTCATAATCGGCAATGTGCGCAGGGGTCCCGGGCGCTATCTCAAAGCGAAAATCGGGGACCACAGATCCGGTCTTGAGCCTGGATGCTGAAAGCTCGGATTGTGCCGTGGAGGAAAAGGCGTAAACGAACAATAGCAGCGCCGGCACAAGTTTTCTCATGAGTTTAAGATCATCAATTAGTAGGGCTTCATATAGGAGGGATTAGCAGGGGTTGAAAACGGGTCATTGGACTCCGATAGTTATTTGGGTTAGGTTTTGTTTTCTTTTTCCACCAGGCGAAAGCCGTTTCCATGAATATTTACAATTTCCACTTTCGGATCAGACCGAAGATACTTCCTCAGCTTGGCGATATATACGTCCATGCTCCGGCCATTAAAATAAGTATCACTGCCCCATATTTTTTTCAGGGCCAGTTCACGGGGCAACAAGTCGTTTTTATGTTCGCATAACATACGCAGAAGCTCATTTTCTTTGGGGGAGAGGGTTTGCACTTTATCTCCTACGGCAAGCGTGCGGAGTCGTGCGTTGAAATGAAACCCGCCCAAGTCGAATTCTACCTGTTCGTGTTCTTTGTGGTTGAGTTCCTGGTTCCTTTTGAGAATCGCTTTTATTTTCAGCAACAATAATTCACTGTCAAAAGGCTTGGTAATGTAGTCGTCCGCACCGAGTTTATAACCTTGAATGATATCGTCTTTCATGCTGCGGGCTGAAATAAAGAAAAGCGGAATTTCAGGATCCACATCGCGGATTTCTTCAGCCAGGGTAAATCCGTCCATATTAGGCATCATAATATCCAGCAGACACAAGTCAAACTTATCTCTCCGGAAAGCCGCCAGCGCAAGGATGCCATCCCGGCAGAGTTCTACTTCATAATCGTTCAACTCCAGGTAATTTTTTAACACCAGGCCAAGGTTGGAATCGTCTTCTGCCAACAATATTTTTGCATTATGTTCTTCCATTTTAGCTTCCTATTTCCCAACAAATCTACAATAAAAGCGGCAATGCAGCAAAGATTTTTGCCTGGCTTCCTCATGGCTGTTCCAAGGACTGGGCTTTTTTTTGTCGTGTACTGATCACTTCCAATTCGGTTCTCCGGTTCCTCGCTCGTCCTTCCGCTGTCGCGTTGGAGGCGACGGGATGCGTTTCTCCAAAACCTTTGGCTGTTAACCTTTCTGGAGAAATGCCTTTAGTCTTTAGATAGTCCACTACTGCTCCCGCTCGTTTTTGAGACAACACCCTGTTGTGTTCTTCACTGCCCTGATTGTCCGTATAGCCATTGATTTGTATGGACAAGCCGGGGTTTTGTTTCAACAATTTTACCACTTTATTCAATTCGCTGTAGGATTGGGGCCGGAGGCTGTAGGCGTCTACATCAAAAAAGATATTCTTTAATACCACCCGTGCATTGGCTTCGATAGGCTGCAAGGGGATATCAATTTTATAAGGACGCCACTGCACGGAATCATTCTGGAAAGAAAAGTTGGCGGAATAAAAAAGGAAGCCGGGCTTGCTCACGTTAAAGGCGTATGCTTTTCCTGTCGGCAGTGTGATCAGATAAGCGCCCTTTTTATCAGTAACGATAGTTGTCAACGGCTTGCCGGTTTCAAGGCTGGTTAACTCAATTTTGGCCGTCACGGGCGCTCCGGTTTTTTGATTAAATACATGACCCTGTACATACAAAGTCATCACAGGGCGCGCGGCCGGATAGAGGGTAAAACGGTAAATATCCAGCTTGCCCCGGGAGTCTTTGCGATCTGAGGCGAAGTAGGCCGTTTTCCCCTCAGCGGATACGAAGATACTTCCATCATGATCGATGGTGTTGATGGGGTAGCCCAGGTTATGGGGCTCACTCCAGGAACCATCTATTTTCTTTCTGGCATAATACAAATCTACACCTCCAACCCCCGGCAGGCCATCGGAGGCGAAGTACAGGGTTTTGTTGTCCGCGTGAATAAACGGACTGCTTTCATTTCCAGGGGTGTTGACGGAATCGCCCAGGTTTTCCGGCTTGCTCCAGCGGCCATCCGCCTGTAAGTGGCTAACATAGATATCGCTTCCGCCAAAGCCACCCCTGCGGTTGCTCACAAAATACAGGTTCTTTTGGTCGGGAGAGAGGCTGGGTTGGGTGTCCCAGTCCGGACTGTTGATTGGCGGACCGATGTTTTGGGGGGCACTCCATCCTGCATCTTGTTTTACCGCGTAATAAATATCACAGCTGCCAAAGCCGTCACGCCTGTCGCATATGGTAAACAGCAATATTTTTCCATCCTGTGAAATGTTTTCTGCGCCTTCATTGTATCGGGAGTTGATCCCCTGGCCATCTTCTCCAAAGGAAATGCCGGTAAGTGGCTGAGCTTTTGTCCACTGGCTGTCCACCAGGTGGCTCACAAAGAAGTCTTCATTATGACCGGCTAAGTTCCTGGTGAAGATCAATTTTTCCCCGTCAATAGTGAGGCTTGGAAAGTATTCGGCATCCGGGCTGTTGATGCTGTCTCCGAGGTTCACCGGATTGAATGGCAATTGTTTTTGTGCGCTGTTTAAACCGAACTGAAAATGCGCTTTCCACTCCAGTGCCTTCTTGCGGCTGCTTTCCGTTAATGAATTCACCTGCAGATAACGGTCGATGAGGCGCAATGCTTTGGAAAAATCGCCCGTTCCCGCTGCCGCCTGTGCATAGGTGTAATAACCCGGCAGTAAATAATTGGAGTCAATCTCATAGGCCCGGTCAAAATATTTTAGCGCTTTGGTGTAGGCCCGTTTACGGGCGTAGATGCTGGCCATCAGCGCATAAGCATCCAAAAAAGCGGGTGCTTTCTCTATGGCCTTCTCTAAGAGCGCTAGTGTTTCCTGCTGGGCTTTTTCTGTGGGTACAGCAGCTGTTTTTTGGGCCGCTTCATACCAACTCATGGCTCTTGCGGGAACCTCCGAAGGGCGGTATTGCGCAAAAACAGTACCTGGTAAGAGTCCGGCTGCCAAAATAATGAACAGAAGCTTTTTTAGGACTTGCATCTCTCTAAGGTAACGCCTTTTTTGGCAAAAACGTGTGGCTAATCGTACACCCTCCTTAATTTCAGATCAGTAACCGGCTGAATGATCAACGGGAACTTCTCAATAGTCACAAAGCTGGAGTCCAATCCAAATCCCCGCTCTTCGGAAAGGCTGATCTTCTTCAAATAAAAATAGCCTTTCATGATCAATCTTTCCACCAGGGGCAGGTCGTTATCGTGGGAGAGAAACTTCGACATGACAATAAAGCGAAAGTCACCGGCTATATTGTTTTTGCTCAGTGATTCATACCGGCTGATAATATTCACTTCTTTACGTTTGACCATATCTTCCACCACCTTTCGGAACATAAGGTTAATCCGTTGCTCAACCCGGAATCCCAATCGAAACTCTATCCGGATGACTTCGTTTGGAATAATGGTATGAACAATATAGTCGGAGCGGTAGGGCTCGTCCAGCACATCGACATGTAAAAACCAATAAATATCCGCCCGCTTGGGCTTTTTATTGAAGATGGAATAGATGATCTTATGCTCAATCTCGGTGGGGTGGTTGGCGCTGGTCAGGTAGATCAGGTGCGTAGAGTTTTTGGGAATACTGGTATCCGCACTGATTTCCTGTAACTGGGGCAAATAGTCTTTGATCTTTACGAATTCCACATAACGGTTTTGAATTTTGCGCGCCCGGTACCAGATGTAATTCACCAGGAAGAGGAAAATTCCCAGGACTACCGTTACATATCCGCCTTCGGGGAAATAGTGAATATTGGCAAACAAAAAAGCAAATTCAATGGTGAGATACACCACCAGGTAAAGGGCGATGAGCCATTTCTTGACATGCGAGAGCGCCAGGTAGTAGATCAGCATAAACGAGGTCATGATCATTGTTATAGTGATCGCCAGGCCATAGGCCGCTTCCATGTTTTTAGACTCCCCGCCAAAATACAGGACAACCGCCACGCAGCCTACGGCCAGGAACAAATTGATTCCCGGGATGTACAACTGCCCTTTCTCTTCAGTTGGATAGTTGATCTTCATCTTCGGCCATAAATTAAGCTTGATCGCTTCGCTTATCAGGGTATAGGATCCGGAAATCATGGCCTGGCTGGCAATAATGGCCGCCATGGTAGCTATGGCAATGCCTATGGGAACAAACCAATCCGGCATGATGGCAAAAAATATCCGGGTATCTTCGGGGATAACCTGGCCTTTAAATTGTAAGGCCCAGGCTGCCTGGCCCAGGTAGCTTAATATCAGGCATATTTTGACGTATATCCAGGATAAGCGGATGTTTTCGCGTCCGCAATGTCCCAGGTCGGCGTATAAAGCTTCCGCCCCTGTCGTACAGAGAAAAACAGCCGCCAGGATCAAAAATCCCTTAGGATAAGTAGCGAGCAACTTGATGGCGTAGTAAGGATTAAAGGCTTTAAATACGGCCCAGTCGTCAGAAATATGCAGCAAGCCCATGACCGCCATCATGGTGAACCACACGGCCATGATCGGTCCGAAATACTTGCCAATGAAATTGGCCCCGAATTGCTGTACGGCAAACAAGACTACTATGATGGCCAATACCACCTTTACGGTCACATGATGCGGCAGGCTGAGTCCTTCTATGGCAGAAGTGATAGTAATGGGAGGCGTAAGCAGTCCGTTGGCCAGCATAGCGGCGCCGCCAATCATGGCGAAGATAACCGCACTTTTAGCGTATCGCCGGATCAAAGCGTATAGCGAAAAGATCCCGCCCTCGCCATTGTTATCCGCCCGCATGGCGATGACGACATACTTAAGCGTCGTTTGCAGGCTGAGCGTCCATATGATACAGGAAGCACCGCCAACAACCAGCAACTCTGTGATCGGCTTTCCCCGCGCGATAGCGTCAAAAGTATATAAGGGAGATGTACCCAGATCGCCATAGACAATTCCCAAGGCAACCAATAAACCTGCGGCCGTGA
>CAYXRN010000021.1:0-33394 GCA_964467635.1 uncultured Chitinophagaceae bacterium
CTCGTCATTCATCCGAGCTACCTTTTCTTTTAACTCCTCTTTATACGCATAATAAGCCTGCATCAGGTAGCTGTCGGAAGTGGCTAAGATCTGTACGGCCAGCAGACCCGCGTTTTTAGACGCGTTTAAAGCCATCGTAGCAACAGGTACCCCGCCGGGCATTTGCAGGATAGATAAAACGGAATCCCAGCCGTCGATAGAATTGCTGGATTTGACCGGAACACCGATGACGGGCAGGGTAGAGGCGGCCGCTACCATTCCCGGCAGATGAGCTGCGCCACCCGCTCCGGCAATGATGACTTTTAATCCGCGTTTTTCTGCCTTTTGGCCGTAGTCCAGCATCTTTTCCGGCGTACGATGTGCTGAAACGATCTGTACTTCGTACGGGATGTTAAACTTGTTGAGGATTTCTACCGCCCCTTCCATTACCGAAAGATCGGATTTACTGCCCATGATCACACCTACTTTTGCTTCCATTTGTTATGCAATTACTTTTAAAGTCTCTTTTACTTTCTTAGCCTTTTGCTTCGCTTCTGCTAAGGTGGGGGCAACGATGGTCACATGCCCCATCTTCCGGAAAGGCCGTGTTTCGTATTTTCCGTATAAATGTACATAAGCGCCGCTCATTTTCAAAGTTTCTTCTACACCTTTATAGACGGCCCTGCCCTGATATCCTTTTTCGCCCAACAGGTTGACCATGACCGAAGGCTGCCGGATCGCGGTATCTCCTAAAGGCAGATTTAATACCGCCCGCAAATGCTGTTCATATTGTGAAGTGATATTACCTTCTATGCTTTGATGTCCGCTGTTATGTGGCCTGGGAGCTACTTCGTTCACCAGTAGTTCCCCCGTTTTGGAAAGAAACAATTCCACGGCCAGCAAACCTACCATTTCCAGCTTTTCAATGATCGTCCGGGCCATCTCAATGGCTTGCTTCTCAACGGTGGCGGAGACATCCGCCGGTGCATACAGGAATTCTACCATATTGGCTTCCGGATTAAAGGCCATGGCTACCGGTGGAAAATGGGCAATCTCCCCTTTTGCATTCCGAGCCACAATAACAGAAAGTTCTTTGTCCAGCTCAACGCTTTTTTCTAATACACTGGGGGCGTCAAATGCGCTGTCAAGTTTATCTTTGTCTGGTAAGGATTGTACCCCATAGCCGTCGTAACCGGAGGTACGCAACTTTTGAAATACGGGAAAGTCAATGGCGGACTGCTTGATTTCCGTACGGTTCTTCACCAAAACAAAGGGGGAGGTGGGGATTTGATGCTGTTGATAGAACTGTTTTTGCAGGCCTTTGTCCTGAATGGTTTTCAGTACGGCAGGCTGCGGATAGACTTGTTTGCCGTCTTTCTCAAGGGCCTCTAACGCATCGGAGTTTACGTTCTCAATTTCTATGCTGAGGAGATCAAGGTCTTTCCCAAACTGGTAAACGGTGGTAAAATCTCTGATGTCTCCCTGTACAAACCGGTTGCAGAGGTGCCTGCAGGGAGCGTTCTCAGCGGGGTCGAGGATCTCAATATGCAAATTAAAGTCATGTGCTTTTTGCAGCAACATTTTTCCTAACTGTCCCCCACCGAGGATACCTATTTTAAATGCTCCGGAGAAAATATTCTTCATGCGATTTTCAAATCATTTTTGCAAAAGTAACAAACTTCGGGGCTTTTGCCCGCCTGCCTGTAAAGTGCACTTTCCCCTTTTTTACGGGCAGAGGTCGCTTTTTAGTCCCCGTTGTAACATAATTTTCAGACCTTTGTGTCATGTGCGAAGAGCAGGGAGCCGGTTTAATGTATACTTAAACTGCCCTGAAGTGCGTTTCAAAGAAGAACAACCCTGAATTTATGCCCGAAATTTTCCCCGAAGAGATCAATCGCTATGCGGAGCATTGTACCCGATTGGAGTCCGCACTTTTAAAAAAGATCGACAAAGAGACGCATCTTGAGACTTTCCAACCCAACATGTTAAGCGGAAAGGTGCAGGGACGCTTCCTGAGCCTGCTGTCCCGGCTGCTGCGGCCTGAGACCGTTTTGGAAATAGGAACTTTTACCGGCTATTCCGCTTTGTGCCTGGCAGAAGGATTGCGGGAGAAGGGCTGTGTCCATACCATCGACATTAACGATGAACTGGCCGCCCGCTGCCTGCAATATTTCAAGGAAGCCGGCATGGAAGAGAAGATACATCTGCATACAGGGGATGCCCTGGATATTTTACCCGCCTTGCCCGGTCCTTTTGACCTGGTTTTCATTGACGCGGACAAGCCCAATTATTCCCGTTACTTTGACTTAGTAGTCGATAAAGTGAGGTCAGGCGGACTGATTCTGGCCGATAATGTATTGTACCATGGAGAGGTTTTGTCGGGGGAGAAGGACAGGAGTAAAAATGGCAACGCCATTGCCAGGTTTAACCAAAAAGTAACGGCGGATGACCGGGTAACCCCTTTATTATTGCCATTTAGAGATGGGCTCTTTGTATTACAGAAAAAATAAAAGACTCATGAGAAGCAACTGTCTGATCTTTTTTATTGGATTGTTGGGATTGTTGCAGGTCAGGCCTGCCCTCGCTCAAAACGGAAATGTAGAAGCTTATATTGATCAATACAAAATGCTGGCCATGAGGGAGATGGTCCGGACAGGTGTACCCGCAGCCATATCTCTGGCACAGGGTATCGTGGAATCGGGAGCCGGTTCGTCCTGGCTGTCCTTGCATGCCAATAATCAGTTTGGAATCAAATGTAAATCGGATTGGGAGGGAGCACGTGTATTTCATCATGACGACCGCAGAAATGAATGCTTTAGAAAATATCCTTCTGTGGCAGCCTCCTGGGAGGACCATTCTAATTTCCTGAGGGCTGGCCGACGGTATAATTTTCTTTTCTATCTTGATCCTTTGGATTATAAGGCCTGGGCTTTTGGCCTTAAACAGGCGGGGTATGCTACCAGCAACCGCTATGCCAGACAACTCATCTCCACCATACAGAAATATGATCTGAACAAGTACTCCAGGCAGGGATTGGCTTTATCCAAAGAAGCGCAACCGGAAAATGAATTTGCCGCCCTGTTGAACAAGAAAATACAACAGGAACAACCAGCGCCAAACCAGTCCTTACCTGTGACAGATAAAGGGCAGGCTGAGGAAGCGGCCAAATATCCTGTGCATGTATTTCAAATCAACAAGCGGGACGTTTTGTTCTTGCCAGAAGGTACGGAATTAATAGGCATTGCCGACCAGTTTGATGTTCCGTTGCGAAGAATACTGCGCTATAACGGGCTTGAAACGGATGTGCTGTCCCGTAATATGCTGGTTTTTATCGAGAAAAAACGGAAGAAGGGAGACCATCTCGCCCATGTAGTACAAGCAGGGGAGACCTGGCATGAAATAGCCCAGGAGGAGGGAATCCGGTTAAAATGGTTGTTGAAAAGAAATCATTTGACGGGAGAGCAGCCGCCCCAGCCCGGCACCGCCCTGGTATTAACGGGCTATGCGGAACAAAAAGGAATACCACAGACCCGTCAATCGGGTGGTTTTTTTGCCTGGTTATCCAGGCTGTTTAGTGGAAAGGATAAAACGACCGCTACTGCTGCCGAGCAGCCCTCCATTCTTCAACAGAAAGCAATTCCTGAAAAGAAACCGTTGCCTGCAACCGACTCCAAAAGAAATGCTATCTTTGTTTATGAAGTAAAAGCAGGAGACACCTTATACGGAATTGCGAAAAAATTTGATGTGGGCATAGATCGTATACGACAGCTAAACAATCTCAGCGGAGACCTTATCAGGAAGGGGCAAACATTACAGATACCGGAAAAATAACTACTGCATGGAGCGGGAAAAGATACAAGTTCATGATAAAAAATTTAACCTGTACCTGCCGGAAGAACAGATACAACATCGCGTCCACCGCTTAGCCGTTCAAATCAATGAAGAATTGAAAGATGACAATCCCCTCTTTCTGGCTATCCTAAACGGCTCTTTCATATTTGCTGCTGATCTTTTCCGCTGGATCACGATTGATGCAGAGCTGTCATTCATCAAACTGGTTTCCTACAAGGGCACGCGCTCCACAGGCCAGGTAATTACGTCCATCGGATTGGAAAATGACCTTTATGATCGGACGGTAGTTATTTTAGAGGATATCGTGGATACCGGGAAGACAATGCATGAGTTTCTTCCGCAGATCCGGCACCAGCAACCGCGCAAACTCCTGATTACTTCGCTGCTATCAAAACCCGATGCGAGAACTTATCCGGTAGAGGTGGATTATCTTGGCTTTGCCATCCCAGATAAGTTTATAGTAGGCTATGGATTGGATTACGACGGGTTGGGAAGAAACCTACGGCACATTTACCAGCTCGAGGAATAATAATTTCGGAAACGAAAGCGCTCAATCAGATCGCCATGTACAGAGGGGTGATGCTCATACTTATTTTTTTCAGCATAAGGGCCAATGCACAACAGCATTGGCTAAAGGGAATCTTATTGGATAAAAATACAGGAGAATCCGTCGCAGGCGCGACCATCCTCAGCCAGGTTGATACGGTGGTCAGTAAAGCGAATGGCCGATTTACGGTGGGCACGAAAGGGGAAAAGGTACATTTAAAAGTAATGCACGCCGCTTATAAAACCACGGAGCTTGCGCCCCATAGCGGTTGGGATTTCCTTCCATTTTTTATCAGTCCGGGTCCTGCTGCGCTATCGGAAGAAAAAGACACGCTTACAGAAAGGCAATTCCATTTGGATTCCGGCTTTATTGATGGCGCTATTCAGGCCTACAGAAATGAGACTTATAAGAAAGAAAAGGAAAATCCATTTATAGCTACCGATCAATATCCCTATACGGCATTTACATTAAGCAGCGGGTATGCGGCCTACAATAATGTCCGTCGATTTCTTGCCAAAGGCAAAAAAGTACCGGTTGCGGCTGTACGGATCGGAGAAATGCTCAATTATTTTTCCCTTGACGATTCGCTGCCGGTGAAATACCACGGACAGCCTCTAAAGGCCTATGCCGACTTCAGCTTCTGCCCGTGGAACAACTCCCATTGGCTGATGCGCATCGCCGTGCAGTCCGAAAAAAATTTTGATAAGAGTTTGAGACCCTGGAACATAGTGCTCCTGATTGATGTTTCCGGCTCAATGAGCAGCCGGGATAAATTGCCCTTACTCCAGGTTGCGTTTAAACAGCTGATTGCGCACTTGCGGCCGGAGGATACCTTGTCTATCATTACTTATACAGGAAAGACCAAAGTAACCCTTCCCCCCACATCAGGGAGTGAAAGACTGAAAATGCTGGAAGCAATTGACCAATTGCACGCGGGTGGCACCACCGCGGGGAGTAAAGGCATTAAAAAAGCTTTTGAGCTGGCCAGGAAGCATTTTATTGCAGGCGGGAACAACCGGGTAATCCTTTCCACGGACGGAGACTTTAATGTCGGGAAATCCACAGACCAGGAAATGAAAAAATTGATCATGCAGTACCGCGACTGGCATATCGGCCTGACCTGTATTGGCGTGGGGTCCGGGAATTATAAAGATTCTAAGCTGGAAACCTTGGCAGAATGGGGGCAAGGCACTTTTTCCTATATTGACAACAAGGCGGAAGCACTGCGAATCTTCAGTAAGAAAGAATTTAAAAAAATCGCCGTCGTAGCCCGCGAAGTACGCCTGAAAATACTTTTTGATCCGGGGCGGATACGCGCGTTTCGGTTGCTGGGCTATGATTCCGGTGGGAAAAATGCAAAATATGCTTTTACGAAAAAAAGAAAAAGGCTGGGTGGAGAGATCGGGGCGGACCAGCGGATGACCGCTTATGTGGAACTGATCCCCGCGAAGGGGCAGGAGAATATTGCGGAGAACAACCCGCCGGTAACACTGGTTCTTCAGTATAAAAGCATGCCGGAACAGAAAAATTGGCTACAGGTGTATCAGGCGTCAGGAAAAGTAGTCCCCTTTGCAAGCAAGAGTGCGGATTGGCGTTTTGGTGCATCTGTCGTGCTTTTTGGCATGCTCCTGCAACATTCTGAATATAAGCAGGCTGGCACTTATAAAATGGCCGAGCATATGGGCAGGAAAGCTAAAGAGGCGATAACGGGGGAAAACTATAAAAACTACAGAAAATTGTTGAAAGCCGGAAGAAAAATCGGGAAGTGATGTTTTTGGCATGAATGTTGCTTTTATTAAAGTAATTTAGGTTAAAAATAGGTTAAAGCGTAAAGGCCCGATGCTCCTGCATCGGGTTTTTGCGTTATAAGGCATTGTCTGGTCAGGAAGTCAATTGCGTTAATAGTTTGAGGGACCTAGGAAACAGGATGTCATTTTCCAGGTGGATATGTTGACGCAGGTCCCTGTGAAAATTGCTTAACCGGGCAAAAGTAACCCGGAACGTGTCGGAGGCATCGGCCGGCGGGGTAAAGTCGTTGCTGAGTGCCGCCATTTTCTTGAAGGCGGCCTGTTGATCGTCATGTTCTTCGGTCAGCATTTTGACCCGATTTTCAATAGGTTGGGAAGGGAGGGTCTTTAGATCGTCGTTGCTTTCCAGTGCTTTAGCCATTTTCTTGATAAAGGGGAACAGCATGATTTCCTCCTTTTTCTGGTGCCTTGCCATATCCCCCGAAGCTTCCCAAAACAACGATTTGATTTGAAATAATTCAGGATGCCGCGCCCCGTGCTCCCGGCAAATCTGCTCTAAATCGGGCCGTAGCAGCTGAATTTGTTGTTCGACAAACCGATGATGGGTATGTACAATATAGTCAGAAAGCTCATCCAGAGGCCAGGACTCAAAATCTTTCTGGCTGTTGAGGTCGGCAGCAGTTTGTCCTTCAGATTTTTCTTTTGACGTTTCCATAATTTCGGGTATTTAAGATACAATCACCAAAGGTAAATAAAATCTTTTATTTAAGATGTTTTTATCCTAAAGTATAATTACGGTACGGCAGCGGTCGGTTTGTTCCTGTTTTGTGCATTTGACCTGGATACAGGAGGCACGCATTAGGAAACAGCGCTGTTCGGTATTTACCCTGGATAAGCATTTTAAAGAAAAAAATTAAGGGGTTCCTGTAAAGGAGGAATCCACGCGGATATCACCGGAAGCCTTGTTGAACTGGTACCAGGAGATGTCCGGAGGGGCAACGAGTCCGTTTTGTCCGTGAATAACCTGGGTGGGGGTGGTCAGCTTAACCGGTTTATCGGTGAAAAACTGTTGTTTTTTCGGGTCCCAGTGCAATACATCCGTTTCCAGCTTTTTACCGTCTTTGGTGGTAACAACGACGCTGTCCTTTACCGTAATGCGGTCGCTGTTCTCGTAATAGACCCCATTTTTAGCCGTCAGGATGCTTTGCAGTTGCAGGCTGTCCTCATAAAACTTTACTTGCAGCCCTTCAGGCAGTTTGATGTAAGGGGTGTCGGTCATATAGCGATAAAGCAGAGGGGCCGTCATAATGCCTTTAAGCAGCCCGTTCGAACCATAATAATAGGTCTTGATGTGGCGAGCCATTTCAATCTTTGTATTGCTTTTGGCATTTAAGGCCTGTACCTCTTCCATGCTGTTGACGCAACTACCAAAAGCCAGCAGGGCCGGTAGAAAAAGATATAACAGGTGCCTTTTCACAATTATTGGTATCGGTTATCGATAAACCAGATATCGCTTAAGGTAAAGCCTACTGAAAACCGGATAAAGCGTTCATTGAGCAGGTTGGATTTGCTTCCTCTTTTTCCAATTTCAATAGCTGTGTTGATAAGCGTAAATTGGTTTGATCGCATAAAGTTACGAATTGGGAGGCCAAAGCCAAAAGAAAAAGCATATTCATTCACACCGGCATTGTTGCTTTCGAAATTCTCCTGGGTAGTATAAAAACCTACCCGGTAGGCGACCATTTGCCAGTAGTTGTTGTTCGCAGGCTTGGTAGAGGGAATGAACTGTAGGCCAAATCGGATCGACCGGCTATCTCTGAGGTCGCTGGCTGAATCGTAGTATTTGTAATCCGACCAGCTTGTGGTCTCATAATCCGCACCGAAAGTCCAGCTTCCTTTTCCTTTTGTGCTGTGAAATAAGAAGCCCAGGCCATAATGTGCCGGATAGACAATAGTACCTTGTTCGTCATCCGCGTAATAGACAGTATCGTTTTGGGAGCTCGATGATTTTGGGTCAATGGCATAAAAGAGGTAGTCTCTTCTGGCGTTCAAGTCCGTTTGGAGCCCGCCGCTAGCCCCTAATTCAAGCGCTAATCCCTTACCCAGTTTAATGTGGGCCTGGATGCCACCATCCAGAAAAAAAGCACCATATCCCGTTCTTTGCCGACTGTGAGAGTTGAACAGCCCGAGCGTGTCCTGTGGATAAATGGCCTGCGTACTTTGTTGCCTGGAACCGAAAAGGTAGCCTGCATTGACCCCTACCCGGAATCCTTTAATAGCCACTCCGGTGCCTACATAGGCTTTGTATGCGCCTCCTTTTCCTTCATATAAATAGGAAACGGGGATTCCAAGGTTCGCCAAAGAATCTTGCCTGGCAACCCGGTAATTCACTTTTGTCTCCGGGGTAAGGCCGAGAACCAGTCCCCAGCCGCCGCCTTTTTTCAAGGGGAAGCCTAGTTGCAGGTAAGACAGTGACCCGAATCCGGAGCGGAAACTACTGGTGTCTTGATTGCGTATGTTAAAGTATCCGGCATTAAAACCGGCATCCAGGGTGGTGAGCCGCAAATCAGCATAGGAAGCAGGATTGGCAAAATTAATGGTTTGTCCATCGGCATAGGCTTCCGAAACGCCTCCCATAGCAGTGTTTAATACATTGTGCGCACGGACGGGATTGCCGAGTCCCCGCTGAGAGTAGGGAGAATTTTGTGCATATCCGGAAAAAGAAACAGCAATCAATAAGACCGCTATTCCTGTCATTCTCAGCCAATTGTTAACCTGCATGGCATTTTTTACTTGCATGTAAACCTTTAAAGGGTATATAAAGCGTGTGCAAATATCTAATTTTTCACACGCCTTTCAAAAATTAAAAATAGGTCCCCTGTTAAAAAGGCGTTAAAAATCATCGGAGGAGAGGTGCCTGTAATGCCCGTTAAACCTTGCTTTAGCCTTTAATTGTTCTAGTCCGGCGACGGTTGAAATTACTTTTTTTAAATGGCGGCGGAGGTATTCCTGGCGCTGTAATTCATGGAGAAGACATAACATTTCATATTCCTGGAGGGGGGAAAACCCGACTTCATGGGCCACATCATAGGAGCGGAGTGCATGCTCCGGTTTGCCGAAATCCCGTTTTACCTGCATCAGATTATGTAAGGTACGCAGGCTGCGGATGATTTTTTTCATCAGGCCGGGACTGCCTTGGAGGGTGTTTTTGGGATAATGCACAATGGCTCCGGAATATAATTTTTCAGGCACCTCATGAATGACCTCAAGAACCCTGAAAACAGATGTTCCTTTGACACGGATGTCCATTTCTCCGTTTTCATAGGTTTTATCGACAGCGATTATGTCCATCAGGGTACCGTAATCCTTTAGTTTCTGCTCAATAATGCCTGGTATGCCAAAATGTTTATTTTCTGCCACGCATTCCCTGATCATCTGCTTGTACCGGGGCTCAAATACATGCAACTTCAGCTCTTCTTCGGGGTAAACCACCAGGCTCAAGGGAAATATGGGGATAAAATTCGTCATGAATTAAAAGTACTAAAAATTACAAAAAGGGAAAAGGAGGGACGTTCCCCTTCGGCTTGCGATTATTTCCGGTGGCATCAGTCTCCTAAACCAGGAGTCACGGGGTCATTGATTTTCTGTATCCCAAGTTTCTTTCCATTCTTGAATTCCGAAGGACTGTATAATATCGGGCAAAATTGCCTTCCTGAAGGGATGGTAATTCGCTTTTGACGACCTCAATAAATTTCTGTCGGTCTGCTTGACCAGTCGTTGCCGCAGTATTGGATAGGTTCAGACGCCTGTTTAAAGGGGTAAGCATACTGATAATTTCGTTCACTGGTGCGCGGATATCTGACCTGGATTTCAACCGGAAAGTGTCCGGTTCGCCCACAGATTGTCTTACCGCGGCGTAACAGAAGGCCGATCGCTGATTGGTTAAGGGGTATATCTTTGTCCCCTGACTTTAGCTACGGATATATCATCCAAAGAAACAGGACTGTTTCCTGTGTTAACAAAACTGATTCGTATTGTTTTCATATTGTTTGCAGGTAATCGCCCTGTTTTAAAATGAAGCTTCCCTGGTGAGAAGGAAGATTGACAGGTATCAATAAGATCAACGGTGTTTTCCCATTTACCCGTCACGGCCCTGACGTTATTTACCTTGACACGGATTTTGCCTTCGCCTTTGCCTTTGCACCAATAATTTAGTTGATATCGGGTATTGTTGTTCAAGTACACATATTGTACAATTCGTTGATTGGGTTCCAATAATAAACCGTATGTACCGGTTCGTGCTGAAGAAGTGGACAGTGACCCTGTTCCCTCCCATGGCAATATGGTGTTATTCGCCTCAAACCCTGAATTGGGCAATTCATTGTTATCTGAAATAGGCCATCGATAATATCGTATATAATCGACCTGCAGGCTTACCCGTCCTCCTTCTCCATAGCTGCCCAGCAAGACGTTCATAAAATGATTCGGCGAATAAATATGGTGCTTGTTATCGTAGGACTTGATCAATTTCCCGTTGATGTAGTGCTTTATACACACCGGGGTCCAGAGCAAACCAAAAGTTACCCAATCTTTTCCCGGGACATATTTTTCCGGTTCATAATGTTTTGCGATATCGGTAGCTAGATTGTGAAGGAAACGCCCGTTTGAATCAACCTTGCCATGCATGACGAATTGAGCAGTAAGGTATTCAAACATATCTATTTCAAACAACTGCCCTTTGGGGCGGATGCCTGTGGTCCCATTTAGGGTGACACCCTGTGGTAAATAATATTTCAAATCAGGCCCTGGTGAATCGAACCAAAAGGCCGTATTCACGCCCCGGGCATTCCCTGCACTTCCTCTTCTTACTCTTACCTCAAAATAGCCGCCTCTGCTGTTATTAAGTAGGTTTTCATTGGTGTTCCAATTATAGGTCTGAATAGAAGATATTTTTCTTTTTCCTGAAAAACCCCTGGCCGGAAGGGAATCATTGGTGAATAGATCGATGTAGCGTCCGTTTAACCGGTAAGCAGCTTGTGGTAAACTGTCATGGCGCATAGCCTGGTAATTTTCTTTATGAAGAAAATTGATGGTAGAATAATAGGTGGCGAACCATTTGTTGGGATTGAGTAATAGATCGTTGAATTCGTCGTGCCAGAACAATTGCATCCCCGCCGGCACCGCTGAAGAACTGGGTACGTCAAGCTGGCTTGCTTCCTCAGGGGCCAAAGACCAACCTTTTACTGTAGTTACCTTGCCCGAGATGCTTTCAACCTTATCTTTTCCATAGAAAAAGTCTACCCACACATGATATTGGGTTTGGGGTTTAACAGGGCGGATATAATACCGGGTTTTACCCTGGGAAACGGTAATCGAAGGAGCCCGTGCCTTGACAGCTTCGGTAGACCAGTAAATCCGAGTGCTGTCCGGAGGATAAGGCGTCTTAACACGCCACGTTACTCTTACCCAGCCCCTCGTACCCAATAACTTGAGTCCGGAAGCCGGGGGATGTGTCTGGGCGCTACAACAAAAAGAAAAGCCTATAAAACTAACCAGTAAAATCAGTTTATTCATTATTTTTTTCGATGCTTATTTTACCGAGAATATTTACGCCATACCTTTTGTCTGAATCGATAAACCAGGTTATGTCATTTGCACACCGGATGGCATATTCCGCGTTATATTTTAGTTGTAAGGAACCATCGGGTATCCACAATCCAAGTTTATAATGCCCATCAGGAAGGTTTTCTTTATTTAAATGACGATTGATGTGATAAATTATAGGTTGAAAGTGAACATCTCCCGGAAGATAGGGCTGCCAGCTTCTTGGATCATTATAGGCGGGTATTTCTTTGACTACTTTATCTTGGCTGTTGATGAGCACAAAATAAATATCCCTCGCATTTTTTATGGACGAAAATCCCCTGTTGATCAATGACAGGTCTAAAACAATATCATTTGCATTTTTGCTCACTTGCAACTGCTGCAGTTCTATCCTATATCCCAGGTGATCCCGAATGTAATCAAACGCAGTTCTTTTTACGGTATGACCCAGGCTATCTCTGAAATAGTCCTCCGAAACCGGAAGCATAGCGTTATGGACTTCTTCTTCCGAGAGATAAAAGGACTTCCAGAACTTTATGTTGCTGCTGTCGCTTTCCAGGTTGTTATGGGTAATGCTAAAGCTCGTATAATGATGATCCCGAAAGCGCTTGATGGCTTTTAATACGGGAATGTGGTGATGTAACCCCCATTTGCTGTTTTCCGCATAAGGCATTTCACCGTCAATTAATACATAAGGGGATTTGTTCAATACTTCCCAATATTCGGGCGTTCCTTTAACATAGTCGTTCCCTCTTGCGAGCTTATGGTCGTCTGCGCAAAAATAATCGTTATGAAACCCAATGCGAAAATTCCAGGCAGCTGGCAATACAATGTCCTTTAAGTAAGCAGGATAACGAACCATGAGTTGCTTGTCATGTGGGATGTAAGTCATTAAGGCATTTAAAACCGCCTGGAGGCTATCGGTACTTTTCATAATGGGGGAACTATGCCATTCTCCCCATGCACCTATGAATCCAGCCTGTACGCAATGAATGACACCGGTATATTTTTTTAATACAGGGGATAATTGTTGTAAGTGCCTTTCAATGTCCGCTGCTGTTGCGGTTGTTAACCCTGGGTTATAATCATAAGCGAATCTCAAGACAGCCTTAAACCCATGTCTTTTAAAAGCCCGGAAGAGTTTTTCAATATTCGCTAGTCCTGTTGAATCTATTTTTTTCCCGACATAAGCAGTCAGGTAAATGTACAACTGAGAAAGGGTAATACGATCTCTTCTGCCATATTTTTCCAGGGTGTATTTAAAAACATCATCGATTGACGATACCTCCTCCGGTTGCCTGTAAGGCGATTTAAGGTTATGGGCAAGAAAGAACATCTCATATCGAAATCCCCGGTCGGGATTTCTAAGGGCAAAATGCTGGCTGGCATCGAGGCCATTGAAGTCAATAACTCGCGTGTTGCTTATTTGCGCATAACCAGTTAGGCAAACGAACAAAACCGACAATGTGATGATAAAATATTTCATATTCTTTGTACTTGGCATTAATTTTTTTGCGTATTCAATCAAAACCTATACAGTCCTGTTTGTCTAATAGCCCGGGTTTTGCGTTATCTTTTTATTGGCATTGATCGCGTCTTGCGGTATGGGAAATAATAAGAAATGATCATCCACGGTAGCACCTCTTTCCCTGGCTTTTTCCAGAAACTTCCCATGCCTTATCAGATCATCCCTGCGAACTCCTTCCATAAACTGCTCCCGGAAGCGCTCATCCAGGATATAGGCATTAAGCTGTTGTTTTGAACTGAATTGGCCCAAAGTAATCAAGGAAGTGCCGGCCCGCCCTCTTATTTTGTTCACCAGGTCGATCGTCTCCTGGTTAAGTCCGCGTAATTGCAACAATGCCTCCGCTCTCAGAAGCAACACGCCCGCATATCTGAAGACAATCTTATCATTGCCCTGCAAAGCTGCATTGCCATTGGGGTCAACAGGATATTTATAAGGAACGGCACCCATTTTCGCCCATAGCTCGTCAATGTCTCTGAGATCAACCATGCCCTGGTCGGTATGTAATGAATCCCATAAGCAGGCTAAGCGTTCATCGCCTTTCTCAAATTTATCGTACATATCCCAAGGAACTTTATAACCTCCCCACTGTTGAATAGAATATCCATTGGGTTCCTTATACTGAGAGGGCAAAACATGAGCAAGCCAGTTATTTCCATTATCCGAGGTCACCACCTCCGGTATGGCCAGGATTATTTCTTTATTCTGTTCGTTTTCAACAGTGAATATAGAAATATAGGAATCTTGCAATCGGTATATGCCTAAATCCATAATTTCTTTTGAGACATCAGCGGCTTCCTGCCAGTTCTTTTCATGCATAGCAAGCTTCAATAACACCATAAGGGCTGCCCCTTTTGTGAAGCGACCATAATCTGAAGATGGATAGGTAAGCGGTAACGCGTCAGCAGCTTCTCGTCCGCGTTCTTTTATGAAATTTACCATCCATTCTTTAGTAGGCCGATCTGGCTCGAAAGTGGTGTTCGGGTCCAGGGTGATTTTGGGATCAATAACAAGGGGAACCGGCCCGTAAAAATCATATAAGGTATAAGCCAGTAAGGAAATAATCCCATTGAGTTCCGCTTCATAGCGTGTTTTCAGGTCTTTATCCATTTCTATCGAATCAATTAACGCCTGGGTATTAATGCATCGGGTGATCGCTTTGATATAAGGCGTATAGGTTTTAGCGGTGACGTGAGGACTGCCGGAATTCCAGAGAAATTGATTGTAGGTCTCCCAGACACTTCCTCCCCAGTAGCAAACAAACTCGTCTGTGGTAGCTTCATTCATGATAAACTGGCTCTGCCATGACCAGTCTTCGTAACCGCCGTATGATCCGGTATTTAAAATGTGATAAGCGCCGGTAACCAATGTTTTAGCGTCTTCAGCAGATTTAGGATAGTTGTTGGGGCTTAAGTGATCAAAATTTTCATATGCCAGGTTTCCTTCACAGGCAGTCAGCCCGGATAATAAGGCGCCGAGCAACGCTATAACTACTAATAGTCTCGTATTCATAATAAAATAATTTTAGCTGTTAAAACTGAACATTTAGGCCAATTGTGTAGGTCCGTTGTGGGGGATAGAATCCACCATATTCAGGATCAATGCCAGAAAAGCCCGTGATGACTAATGGATTGGAAGCATCTAAATATACTCTGGCTGTATTGATCACCTTGCCGATTTTTCCTGCCATAGGAAAGGTGTAGCCGAGCGTGATGTTTTGTATCCGGGCGAAGTCCGCTTTTTGTAATAAAAATTGACCCGCCCCCGGGAATGAATTGGTGACGGTGGCATTTGGATATTTGGCACCCTGATTATCACTTGACCAGAATTTATTTAGAATATTAGGAAAGTTATAGCCGCGGTCGATATTGCTTAACCCCCATGCGAAGCCCAGATACTCATTGGTTTTGCGAATACCTATCATTCCGTATACATGGATATTTAGATCGAAATTGTTGTATTTAAAGGTGTTGGTAAATCCAAATAAAAAGTCCGGATCTGCGTTGGCAATTTTGACAATGTCCGCGTCATTAATGATTCCGTCTGGTTTACCGGTAAGGTTGTTATTGGTGTCAAAACCATTGATGTCTTTTATTTTTAACACCCCTGGTTTAGCACCGGGCATGGCGGGAACCTTCTCCCCGGGCTGTACGAGCCCCTCGGTAATATATCCCCAATGAACCCGAATGGGATCAGTTTCTGACTGATAGGCTGATAAAACAACGCCCGGATTTCTTTCTTTCCAGCGATCTCTATAACCGGAAATATTGATTGTGGATGACCAGCTAAAGTCGCTGCTTTGGACATTCACGGTGTTTAATGTTATTTCCAGGCCATCACTGACTGTTTTTCCAAGATTAGCGGACACACTCTCCAAAGGAAGGTAATCCTTTAAAGGCATCTGTCCCAGTAAGCCACTGACTGTCTGATGATAAAAGTTGATGTTACCAGTGATCCTGTTTTTAAATAATCCGAAATCAAGACCTAAATTAAATGCTGTAGTGGTTTCCCATTTCAGGTTTTTATTGGAATAGGAGGTAAGTTGCACGCCCTGTGCAACATTGTTTCCAAATACGTAATTGTGGCCAAACCCATAAAGCGCAAAGGCACCCGATATGTTGCTGTTGCCTGTCTGACCCAGGCTTAGCCGTAGTTTTAGATCTGAAATTACATTGCTGTTCTTCAAGAAGTTTTCATTAATTATCCGCCATGCAAAAGCGCCGGAAGGGAAGTAACCCCATTTGTTTCCTTCTCCAAAGCGTGTAGAGCCATCCGCGCGCATGGTTAATGTAAAGAGGTATTTATCGGAAATATTGACATTTATTCTTCCAAAATAGGAAGCCAGCTTGTCCTGGTATTTATAAGAAGATACGCCGGGCCTTGGGGATTCTCCCGATTGTATGCTGTTGAATAAAAAGGCATCTGTCGGAAAATCCGTATTAAAAAGTCCATAACCAGTCCCGGTGGTTTCTTCATATTCATACCCTAACAAGATCTTGGACCTGATTTTTGATGTGAAGTTCCTGGAATAGGTTACTGTCGCGTTGAATAGTTTGTCAAAGGACTTATTCTCATTGATGTGCGCTTCCCCGTTTGATTTTTGACCGTATAATGTTGTCTTAGGGAGGTAAATCTTGGCCTCCCCTTCCTTTTTGTCAAAACCCATTTGGGATCGTATCGTCAGTCCTTCCATGGGATAAATCTCTAGATAGGCCTGGGAGAACAACCTGTTCTTCTTTGTTTGATTGGTGATCTCCAATAAGGAAACAGGATTGGGGAAAAAGGCGGAATTCTCCACTATTGAATAATCTCCATTAGGTAACCGCACCGGTAGCGTTGGCGTAAACCTCAACGCGGTTCTGATAATTCCGCTGTTTTCTGAGCCACCGGAAGATAAGGAGGGGTTATCAAAATGAATAATACTGCCCGTAGCGCGAATGCCTGCCTTTAACCATTTATTGATTTGCTGGTCGAGGTTTAACCGCGCGGAAGTACGTTTGAAATTATTTTTCTTTATAATGCCTTTTTGATTGAAAGAATTAAACGATGCAAAATAACTGGTACCCTTAGCTCCACCGCTCATGCTGATGTTATGTTCTTGAATCAGTCCTGTTCTTGTAACTTCATCTACCCAGTCGGTGCCCTTGCCTGCGTTAGCGATCTCTTCTTTGGAATAAGCGGGAGTCCATGGCGTGACGCTAGAAGGGTCCGTGTTACCGTAAACGCCGATTTTATGGTCTGCCATCCACTTTTCTTTGCGATAGTCGTTGGTCGCATTCATATATTCGGTCGCATTCATCATATTCCAGGGGTTGGACATCTTTTGAACGCTCTCCCGAAAGCTATAGTTTACCTTTACTTTCCCGGCCTGTCCGGATTTAGTGGTTATTAAAATCACTCCGTTAGCTGCTCTTGCCCCGTAAATAGCCGTGGCACTTACATCTTTAAGTATTTCTATGGATGCGATATCATTTGGATTGATGGAGCTTAGTGGTGATCTGGAGCCGATTGAATACCTGGTACCGTTGCCGGGATCTGTACCGCCGGTCACCGGAAATCCATCGATCACAATTAAGGGATCGTTACCTGCGCCGGTTGAAGGAGCACCTCTGATTAATAAGGAAACACCTCCGCCCGGCTGGGCGTCGTTATGTCTTACCTGTAATCCGGCCGCCTGTCCCGCCAGCATCTGGTCGATAGACGTATGGCCTGATTCTGCAAGGCTGGAAGCATCAATTGAGCTTACCGCACCGGTGAGGTCACTCTTCTTCTGTGTTCCATACCCCACTACGACCAACTGCTCGAGGCTGCTGGTGCTGGCTTGCAACTTTACCTTCAATTCGGTCTGATTGCCGACCGTTATTTCCAGCGTTTCAAACCCAAGATAGCTGAATTGCAAGACAGTGCTGTCGTCGGCCACCTCTAAACGGAAGTGCCCATTTTGGTCCGTTATGGTCCCAATGTTGCTGTTCTTTATTCGAACGGTGACGCCGGACAATGCGTTCCCATCATGGTCTGTAACTGTTCCTTGTACTGTTTTTGACGGCTTTAGAAACTCTGCGGCAGCTTCCTGGGGAAATACCAGTATCGTTTTGTTCTCAAGCAGGTAACCCAGGTCGTGCTTTGCCACACTCTGATCAAGCGCTTCCTGAAGGGAGGCCCCCGCTACATGCACATCTATCCCTTTTAGCTCCTTTAGCGCGCGGTTATCGTACAAGAAAAGATAGCCCGTTTGCTGGTGAATCTCATTCAGCACTTCTTCCAGGGTGGCGTTATGCAGCTTCAGGTTTACTTTCTGCGCGTAGCTTTTGGCACTTACCTGTAGCGCGGAAGCTAAAATTAAAACAGTGATCAGCCTCATGATCAACAGCGTTTTTGCAGGTAAAAGGTATAGTAGAGAATCGTTTTTACGTTCTTTGTCTTTACCAAGTGTATTTAATTGCATATTTTTGTTTGTCCCGATATCCCCGGGACAGGTTTGGGTGAATAGAATTTGTTATCACAAACGAATGCTAATAGATGATCCCAAGCTTTACCGTCCTGCCTGGACCGCAGGGCGGTTTTTTTGAGAATTTTGGATGTAGTTATGTTTTCATTGTTTTTTTAATTTAAAGGTGAATCAATAAAACGCGTTATCGCTCAGGTAATACGACAATCTTTTTTCCTTCGATCTTAAAGCTTACATCACTGGTGACTTCCATCATGTGCAATACCTGCGATAAACGGGTATCTCTGGATATCATGCCATTGAAGTAAGCATGCACGTTCCCATCGTATACTACTTCAATATTATACCACCTTGCCACTTCACGTAAAGCAGCTCTGAGGTTTGAATTATGAAAAAGGAATAAACCATCTTTCCATGCCACTGCCTTCCTAACATCGGCGGCGCCTACTTCGAAATGACTATTACCGGAATGGTCTAAGGAAGCCTGTTGCCCGGGCCTTAGTATCACCTGTTTTTTGCCGTTAGCAAGCTGTACCGATCCTGCCAATAACGTTGTTCTGGTAACCGGTTCATTGTCATAAGCCATTATATTAAAGCGGGTACCCAATACGTTTACCTCCATGCCATTTACACTTACTTGAAATGGCTGATCTTTATCTTTGGCAATTTCAAAATAAGCCTCTCCTGTCAAGGCTACCTTTCTTCCTGCTGTGAATTCCGTGGGAAAACGCAGGGACGATGCCGCATTCAACCAAACTTTGCTGCCATCAGGCAGCACCACCCGGTACTGCACCCCTTTGGGCGTGACGATAGTGTTATAAACGGTTTCGGTCGACTTATCGTTATGGTTATTGTACGACAGTTGGTCGCTCGATTTCGTTATCGGTATACCACCCTGCTTGGCGATTACCCCGCTCCGGGCACTATCCAACACGATAGATGTCCCATTGCCCAATATCAGTATAGCCTGGCTATGGTTCGGCGCTATATCATTTTCAGGTTGCAGGACCGTGACAGTGTTTTTATTTTTCTGCCGATCACTCCAGACCCATGCGGCAGTCAAAAGGAACAATATGCTTGCAGCGACCGCGCTCCATCTTATGATGCGGATCTTAGTAGCAGGGCGCTTGTATTTCTTTTCAGCATAGGAGGGAAGAATGCCAGATAAAATACGTTCAGACTGTTCCGTATTGAGTTGATAGCCGGGAGAAAGCCGCGTCCATACCTGGTTCATGAGCTGCTTTATTTGCTGGTCATGCTTGGCCTGATCTATTAGGTCCAGCAATTCATCTTTTTCTTCCGCGCTATAACTCCCTTCAATATAGCGCTGAAGCAGGTATTTCAGTCGTGAATCTGAGGTTAAGGGCATATTTTATCTGCAGTTAAGGTCTAATGACTCCTTTCTAACCATAAGGACGATTGAGAAAAGAAAAAGGATTAGTGGGAGCTAAAAAAAATTAAATCCAATGATGGAAAAAGCTCGTAATCAATAACAAAATGGCCTTATCTACATGAGCGGCGAGGTAATTACGTACGGCGGCCCTGGCCTTGGCCAGGTGAACTTTTACCGTATTTCTGGAAATATGGAGGCGTTGGGCTATTTCTTCCTGCTTCTGTCCCTGGTAGAAACTAAGGGTATAGATCTTTTTTTGTTGGGGAGGGAGCAATTCAAGCGCCTGATGTATTAAATTTTCATAATTATTACAGATAACCCGGGTGTCCGCACTTTCTTCCGAACGTTTGGCGGATTGGCTCCATTGCCGCTTCATTGTTCGTTCGTGGGCAAGCTTTTTTAAATGATCGAAACAAAGATTGCGGGTGATCGTGTATAGGTAGGCTTCGAAACGATCTATCTGCCTGAGCCTTTCTTTATGTAACCAGATTTTTAAAAAGATCTCCTGCACTACTTCTTCCGATGCGGCTACCGAATGGGTAAAGTGCATCGCATAGGCATATATCTGCTGCTTATACCTTTGAAACAGCTCTTCAAAGGCTTCTTCATCTCCCTCAGCCACCGATGTCAGCAAATGATGTAAAGTAATAATGGGCAAACCGAATTACATTTAGGTGTATAAAGTTAGGGTAAATCTGTTAATTTGGGGTTGGTTACAGGCCGGACCTTGATTTACCGCCAAATATTTTCTTCCATGCAACGTTTTTTTTCATTTTGTTGTCTTTCTAAAAAAAAGAGGAGTTTGTACATATTATTTATCTTGCATTGAGAATGAGCAGAACTATGCCAAATACACCTGCCAAACGTCATCTCTTTTGGATGCTATTTACGGGTCTAGTCTTACAGAGTAGTCTCCTTTTTGCACAACAAAAGAACAATGCGTGGCAAAGTATACAGATAGCGCAGGCCACCGCAATTTATAAAAAGCAATTTTCCGGCCCGAACACTCCCGTATACCACGGATACCAATACATCCCTTTTATAATTCCGGCAAGCGGGAATCCTTTTTATCCGACCCCTGACTGGCATTCGGGGACTGTTTTCTTTCAGGGAAAGCGGTATGCTCACGTGTCTTTATTGTATGATATCCTGAAAGATCAGCTTGTCTTAAAAAGTGCCAACGGGCTTTACCGGATTATCTTAAACAAAAAGGATGTGGCCTGGTTTACGCTGGATTCTCTTCGTTTTATCCATATCGGCCGGAGCCGGTCAGCAAGCAGCGATGTCCCTCCCCCCGGTTATTATGAACAAGTGGTCGTGGGGGACCCTGTCAGTCTGCTGGTGAAAAGAAGGAAGTCGGTTGCAACACCAGTTAGCGCCAGCGATACCCGTTCGTTTCGTGCTCAAAACACCTATTATATAAAGAAGGACAATACTTATTATAAGGTACGAAGCAGGCATTCGGTATTGAAGGTTTTAAAGGATCAAAAACGAGAGATCCGCCGTTATTTGCGACAGCATCAAATTTACTTTAATCAAGAAAGAGCGCGCGCTATGAGACAGGCGGTGAGTTTTTACAACAAGACAAAAAATAATGCATCGTAAACTTTTTTACTTCATCTTTTTTACCGGCATTCTCCTGTATTCTTTTTCCTTTGGTCAACAGAAAAAAGATACCCTTATCTCGGGCGATTTTCACCTGTCTTTTATACAATTTGTGCGACAGATAGAAGCGTCAACGCCCTATTATTTCTATTATGATCCAGGTGATGTAGATAGTGTTATGGTGAACCTTGCGGTACAAAGGGCCACCTTGGAAGAGGTATTGGGCAGGATTTTTCACTCGAAATCCGGCAAGCTTCATTTTGCCGTAGATCATGATCGGGTCTTTATCACTAAAAATAAGGCGATTCACGCCGCGCTCCCTGCCGGCTTTTTCGGTACGAAGAAAGATACGGTTTTTATGGCGAAAGAGAAGCCTGAAAAGTTGAACACTCCCGGTGAACAGGAAGCAGTAAAAGAAAGACAAGGACGGGTGATAGCCGTAGAAAACAAATTGTTCCCCGTAGGCCGGCGAACAAACCACATTCAGGAAGGAAAGGCGACCGTAGCCGGGTATGTCTATGACCAAAAGACGGGTGAAGCCGTTTCAGGGGCTGTGGTTCGAACCCAGGATCCGGAAGTGGTAGCCGTGACCGACCAATATGGGTATTACTCCATGATTTTACCACGGGGCAGGCACACGTTGTTTTTAAGAGCCATCGGTATGTTTGACACCAAACGGCATGTAGTATTGTATTCAAGTGGCCGCTTTGATATTCATCTCGAAGAGCGGATCATACCCTTAAAGGTGATAGAGGTCAATGCCGAAAAATCAAGAAATGTCAAGAGTGCGCAGATGGGGTTGAACAAAATGAGTATTAAGGCGATTAAACAGATCCCTGCAGTGTTTGGCGAAGTGGATATCCTCCGGGCCGTATTGGCCTTACCCGGTGTGTTGAACGCGGGGGAGGCTTCCACGGGTTTCAACGTGCGGGGCGGTGCTACCGATCAGAATCTCATCCTGTTTAATGGAAATACGATTTATAATCCGTCTCATTTCTTTGGCTTTTTCTCTGCCTTTGACGCGGATGTAGTTAAAGAAGTGGAACTCTATAAAAGTAATATACCGGCGCGTTATGGCGGGCGATTGTCCTCTGTTTTGAACGTGATTACCAATGAAGGGAATAAAAAGGAGCTGAAAGGCTCCGCAGGAATAGGGCCGCTTACCGGGAAAGTTTATTTAGAGGGGCCGCTTATTAAAGATAAGACTTCTTTTATAGCCGGTTTCCGCACGACTTATTCGGATTGGTTGATGCGGTATCTTCCTAAGCAATATCGTGATGCCGGTGCTTCGTTTTATGATGGTACATTGAGTATATCCCATACCATAAATGATAAAAATAACTTGTATTTTACCGGTTATCTCAGCCAGGATCACTTTAACCTTTCCCGTGATACGCTTTACGCTTATCAAAACAGGAATGCCAACCTGCAATGGAAACACCAGTTTAGCGACCGGACTTATGGGGTTTTTATGGCAGGCTATGATCATTACCAATACCAGTTATCGGGTCAGGAAAATAAAGTAAATTCCTATGAGCTGCGCTTTGGCATTGACCAGTATCATGCAAACGCGGACTTTACCAGTGTAGTAAGCAACAGCCATACCCTAAATTTCGGGTTAAGCACTATTCTATACAAACTGCATCCCGGTTCCTATGTTCCGGTGGGAAAAGAGTCCCTGGTCACGGCTGACCGGTTGGAAAATGAACAGGCATTGGAATCCGCCTTGTATATTGAAGATCATTTTACTATTTCTCGAAAGCTGGCTTTAGATTATGGGGTGCGGTATACCCTTTATAACTACCTGGGGCCTAAAACCGTTTTCACCTATCCGCCTGACGCGCCACGGGAGGCGACCACCATCCGGGACACGCTGCATTATGGGAAAAACGAGTTGATCAAAACTTATCATGGACCGGATTTTAGAGCATCGCTGCGTTATCTTTTGCCGGGCAATGCTTCTGTAAAAGCGTCCTTCAACAGCATGCATCAGTTCATTCACATGCTTTCTAATACGACCATCATTTCGCCTACGGATACCTGGAAGTTAAGCGACCCCAACCTGAGGCCGCAGAAGGGATATCAGCTTTCTTTGGGCTATTATAAAAACTTTAAGGACAATTCTATTGAGACTTCTGTGGAAGTTTATTATAAACGGCTGAAAAATTATCCCGATTATAAAAGCGGTGCAGTACTGACCATGAACCACCATATCGAAACGGACCTGGTCAATACTCAAGGGCTGGATTATGGAATAGAGTTGATGATCAAAAAGAAATATGGTAAGCTCAACGGCTGGATGAGCTACACCTATTCCCGCGCTTTATTAAAGATAGATGATCCCCGTGCATTGGAACAGATCAATGAAGGGGAATATTATCCGGCCTCTTATGATAAACCGCATAGTTTTAATTTTATCGGCAACTACCGCCTGTCGCATCGGTTCAGTGTTTCCTTGAATGTAGTGTATGCGACCGGCCGGCCGATTACTTATCCGATTGCTATGTATGATTATAATAACTCGGGAAGAGTATTGTATTCGAAACGAAATCAATACCGTATCCCGGACTATGTGCGCGCCGATTTCTCGATGAACATTGAGGGCAATGCCAAAGTACACCAGAAAACCCATAACTCCTGGACCATCGGTGTTTATAATGTCCTCGGCAGGAAAAATCCTTATTCCATTTATTTTGTTTCCGAAAACGGAAGGGTAAAAGGGTATAAGCTTTCCATATTCGGCAGCGCTATTCCATTTGTCACTTTTAATATACGGTTTTAATGAATACGCACTCCAAAATCCTATCCTGTTGTACGGCATTGGTCCTTTTCTTATGGGGATGCAGGGAGCCTTTTACCCCTCCGAAAGCTGCCACCAAAGCCCATTATCTCGTAGTAGAAGGCTTTATCAATGCGGGAAGCGGGCCAACGACTTTTACCCTTTCGCGTACGCGGAGCATAAGGGATACAGGTTACGCGCCTATTGGCGGGGTGACCCCTCCTGTCTATGAATTGGGAGCGGAGGTGACGGTAGAAGACGATCAGGGAAACAGCTACAGCTTACCGGAGATGGAGGATGGGCAATACGGGGGTGTCGTCTTACCGGTCAATGACCAGCGGAAGTACCGCCTTCATATCCATACGGGAGGCAAGGAATATCTTTCTTCTTTTGTTTCGGTAGTGCCTGCGCCTGCTATAGACAGCGTATACTGGGATTTGCAAAATGACGGCGTACAGGTTTATTTTGATTCTTATAATACCGGAAAGGTAACGAAATATTATCGTTGGACCTACACAGAAACCTGGGAGTTTCATTCTACCCTTATATCCCATTACAGGTTTAATTCTTCAGATACCACCGTGGTGCGGCGTACCCCAGCTGAGCAGGTTCACGTTTGCTGGCAATCCGATGTATCTACCCATATTTTGATTGGTAATACCGCGAAGCTAAGCGACAACAGCCTTTCAAAAGCAAAATTAGCGTTTATTCCTACGCACAGTGAAAAGTTAAGTGTTTTATACAGTACGAAAGTAGAAGTGTTCTCCATAAGTGCGGATGAATTTGAATTTTGGCAACGCATGAAAAGAAATACCGAAGAAATGGGGACCATCTTCGCGCCACAACCTTCAACGGTAAGGGGCAATATGAAATGTATAACCGATCCGGCAGAACCGGTTATCGGCTATGTAGGGGCAAGGTCGCTGGCTCAAAAAAGGATCTTTATTGATAATCAAGAGCTTCCTTTCAGCTGGAATCAACCTGAATTCTGTAGAAAGGATACCATTCCTAATATCAAGGATTCACTGGTGTTTTATTTGGCCTATGGCAATAATGTACCCCTGGAAGGGATATTAGGCAGGGGACCGCAGCCCACTGACTACATTACCTCGTCCAGGTCCTGTGCAGATTGTACTGTCCGCGGAACGACCGAGAAACCTCCGTTCTGGCCTTAAAAGATTATATAATGCATAGCAACTACAGGCATATTTTTCGGCAATTTTATTTTTTATTTGTGGTGCTGTTCTTTACATCTGTAAAAGCAGTGCTTGCGCAGCAAAATGACCTCGCCGGTATTCAGGAAGAGTTTGAACAATACCGGATAAATGATCTTCAGGAAAAGTTATTTGTCCAGACTAATAAAGCGTTTTATGTAGCTGGAGAAGTAGTATGGTTTAAGATATTTGATATAGACGGGGCTACCAATGCGCCTTTTGATTTCAGTAAAGTGGCCTATGTGGAACTGCTGGATAAAGACAAGGTCCCTGTTTTGCAAACGAAAGTTGCGCTGGATAAGGATAAAGCCGGCTCCGTTGAGCTGCCTCTTACCCTGCACTCGGGTAGCTATACCTTCCGGGCCTATACCAGCTGGATGAAAAATTTCTCCCCCGCTTTTTATTTTCATAAAAAGATCACCATCGTTAATACAACGGTAGGACATGATCTTCCCGTAGCGGATAGTTTGGTGAAATATAAAATTCATTTTTTCCCGGAAGGCGGGAATTTGGTGAATGGCCTGCAAAGCGTTGTCGCCTTTAAAGTGACGGATCAATATGGAAGGGGGATTCGTTTTAAGGGGGCGGTGATTAATCAGCGTAACGACAGCATTTTACATTTTCAGCCCTTTAAATTTGGCATGGGACGTTTTTCCTTTACTCCCCAGATGGGAAATCTGTACCAGGCGGTTATTCAAACCCCGGATGGACGAACGATAAAGGAAGACCTTCCCCTGGCCTACCAACAGGGTTATGTGCTGCATGTAGAGGAAACCGGTAGCCATGAGGTTAGGATTAAAATAAAGACCAATATCCCTTCAGAACAAAGGCTTTACCTGCTTATTCACACCAGGCAATCCATTAAGGTAGCTGAAGTTTTGTCTGTTTCTAACGGAGCAGCTGAAATAGCGATAAGCAAAGACAAATTAGGGGCGGGTATCTCGCAGATTACCCTTTTTAACACCCGGCGCCAACCCGTCTGCGAACGTTTGTACTTTAAACCCGTTAGAAAGAAGCTGCATATTCAGGGGCGGTCAAATGAAACGCGGTATGGGACCCGCAGTCCTGTGAATCTCACGCTGAATACTACAGATGAGACGGGGAAAGCCGTCAAGGCGGCCATGACGGTATCCGTGTATAAGCTGGATAGCCTGCAAAAAGTTGAAGAAAACAACCTCTTTAACTATTTGTGGCTCGGCTCGGAATTAACCGGCTATGTCGCTCATCCCGCTTTTTATTTCCAGGAGGGCGATCGCAGCCGGGCCATGGATAACCTGATGCTTACCCAAGGATGGCGCCGGTTTGACTGGAAAGATGTTTTGCAACAGGCTTCTCCATCTTTTAGGTATGCGCCAGAACTGTCCGGCCCGGTTATTACCGGGAAAGTGACCGACTCAGGTCAGCCCGCTTCGGATGCCCTCGTTTATTTGGCGGTGCCGGGCAAGCATGTTCGGTTGTACGGCGCCCAAAGTAACCCGGCGGGGAAGGTCTACTTTAATATGAAAGATTTTTATGGACCCAATCAGATCGTCGTACGGACTGATCCGCATTCAAAGGACAAGGAGGATGCCATAAAAATACTGGATCCGTTTTCAGAAAAATATGCAGATGTCCCAGCTGCTTTTTCCATTACGCCAACATATAAAGCACTCTTGCAGTCTCATCACTTGTGGATGCAGGTAACACGGGCCTATCATGAGAAAAGAATAGACCGGTGGTTCCAGAGCCCTGTGGATACCACCGCCTTTTACGGGAAACCCTATAAAACGTATCTGCTGGATAATTACACCCGTTATGTAACAATGGAGGAAGTACTGCGTGAGTATATCATGGAAGTCGCCGTGCGGAAAGAGAAGCAGCACTATCATCTGAAAGTGATGAATGCTTTGTTTGCTTTTGATCAACATATGTCCGCCACGCTTTTTCAGGATGATCCCCTGGTTTTATTTGATGGGGTACCGGTTTTCAATATCGATAAAGTGATGGCCTACGATCCGCTGAAAGTGCAGAAGATAGAAGTGGTGGCGGGCAGATACTTTTATGGCCCTGTTACAGCAGACGGAATTGTGAGCTTTACCACCTATGATGGTGTTTTGGAAGACTTTCCTTTGGATCCCCATGCCGTGGTCCTGGACTACGACGGATTGCAAAAACAACGTATCTTTTATAGCCCGGAGAAAGACAACCTGTCGTCCCGTATTCCTGACTTCCGAAATGCGTTGTACTGGTCCCCAAACCTCTCTACAGATTCTTCCGGTCATGCCGAATGTAGTTTTTATACCTCTGATTTGCCGGGCAAATACGTTGTGGTCATTAACGGGATAACTGCTGACGGTCATGCCGGAAGCCGGGCTTTTACTTTTACCGTAGCAAAATAACGGTTTAGCCGCATTCAATATCGTACCAGCTTGCAGGGGAGAAAATATCTTTAGTCGGCTCAGCCCGTGGGGCGCCCACGCCGGTGGGCGAATGCTGCGCCAGGCAATAATAACAGGTTTTCAGTGCTTGGTTTTTTAGCCCTCGCAGCTTTTGCAAACCATCAGGTTTGTCACCAGCTCCTTAGAAACGCTCTGGCTGCGTTGGTAATAGAGCGTTTTTACCCCCAATTGCCAGGCTTCTATCATCAGCTTGTTCACCTCTTTTATCGGTAAGGAAGAGGGAATGTTGAGGTTCAGGCTTTGGGACTGATCCACATACTTTTGGCGAATGGAGGCCTGTTGAATGATCTCTAACTGGGAGATTTCTTTAAAGGTTTTAAACACCGCTTTTTCTTCGGGCGTAAGCTCATCCAGGTGCTGCACGCTGCCGTGGTTCAGCATGATGCTCCGCCAGGTGTCTTCGTTGTCGATCCCCTTTTTCGCCAGTAATTCTTTCAGGTATTTGTTTTGGCGCATGAAGTTGCCTTTGGACAAACCCACTTTATAATAATTGCTGCTGAAGGGCTCGATGCCAGGGGAGGCCTGTCCCAGTATAGCGGAAGAGGAAGTGGTCGGGGCGATAGCGAGCAGGGTGGTATTCCTGCGTCCGTAGCCCTTGAGTAAGGGGGCTTCTCCGTATATGTGGGCGAGCTCTTTGGTCGCTTTATCTGCTGTTTCTCTTATTTCTGAAAATATTTGGGTAGTCAGTTGTTTGGCCTGCATCCCTTCAAAGGGAATCATGTTTTTCTGGAGGTAAGAATGCCAGCCTAAAGCTCCCAATCCCAATGCGCGATGCCTTTTGGCGAAACGGTGGGCATTAGCCAGGTAATAATTATCCTCTGTTTTGGCAATAAACTCCTGCAGAACCGCGTCCAGGAAGAAGATAGCGAGTTTTACCGCGTCGGAGTCTTTCCACTCGTCATACATCTCCAGGTTCATGGAGGAAAGGCAGCAAATAAATGATTCATCTTCCGTGGAAGGCAGCATGATCTCCGAGCAGAGATTACTGGCGTTGATTGTATAGTTCAGATCTTTATAGACCTGTGGTTTGTTTTTATTGACATTGTCGGTAAAGAAGATATAGGGCAATCCTTTTTGCTGGCGGCATTCCAATACGCGTGCCCACACTTCCCTCTTGGCGGCATCACCATTGATCATGTCCTGCATCCAGTAGTCCGGTACACATACGCCCGAAAATAAATTCTGGATGGGGTGCCCGATATTCTTGATCTGCAGGAATTCCAGAATATCCGGATGGTCAATGTCTAAATAGGCGGCAAAAGCGCCACGGCGTACCCCTCCCTGGGAAATAGTATCCATGGCAGTGTCAAATAACCGCATAAAGCTCACGGCGCCGCTGCTCTTCCCGTTGTCGGTAACCGCGCTTCCTCTCCCCCGAAGATTGCCAAAGTAGCCGGAGGTGCCTCCTCCCAGCTTTGTTTGCATAATCACCTCTCCCAGCTTGTGGGTGATGCCCTCGATATTGTCGGGAATATGTACATTGAAACAGGAGATAGGCAGGCCTCTTTCCGTCCCCATATTTGCCCATACCGGCGAGCTCAGGCTCATCCAACCACGCTCTATCATCTCCTGAAAGGCAGGCGCCAGTTCAGGCTTGTATAAGCGCTGGGCGGCTGCTGTACAGATTCTTTCGATTGCTTTTTCAACGGTCTCTCCTTTTAACAGATAACCTCGATTTAAATTTTGCTCGCTTTCGGCATTCTTCCACCAGTATTTTTCTCTTGCGGGCTCTGTGGCAAACATTGTCTCCATTAGGTATGTGCGTTTTTTGAGGGGTTAGAACAGGTCGTTTGCAGTAATGCTTTTGTCATGCTTGGTATAATCTACAGGGCGTTTGGCAAAGAAGTCGTCCAGGCTGTTGGCAAAAACTTCTTCTTCAAACCATTTCATGGGTTTGTATTGCTCGGCGGTGACGTTAAACTGGGAAGGCAGGCCGATCCTGTTCAGGCTTTCATCTACCCGAAATTTTATGAAATTAACCAGGTCCTTTTTGTGAATAATATCCAGTTCTCCCGCTTCGAATATCCATTCGATAATCCTTTCCTCTATTTCAATGGATTCTCTGACCATGTCTATAATATGGGCATTCGCTTCCACCCCCATTGTTTCGGGATATTCTTCCCTTATTTTATTGATTAAATAGATGCCGGCATTGGCATGGACCTGCTCGTCTATAGAGGTCCAGGAAATGATATTGCTTACATTTTTCATCCAGCCTTTGAAGCGGGGGAAGGCCAGGATGATGGCAAACTGGCTGAACAGTGACACGTTTTCGATAAGAATGGTGAACAGTACCAGCGCCATGCTGTATTCGCTCTTGTCTGTTGATTTCGTGGTGCTCAACGCCCGGGATAAATAGTCAATGCGTTCTTTGATGACCGGTACTTCTACCAGGCTTGCAAACTCGTCATTGTAGCCCAATACCTCCACGAGACGGGAATACGCTTCGGAATGACGGAACTCACATTCTGCAAAGGTACTTCCCAGGCCGTTTAATTCCGGCTTCGGGAAATGGTGGTACAGGTTGCCCCAGAAGGATTTTACCGCGACCTCAATCTGAGCGATGGCCAACAACGCTCTTTTTACCGCACTCCGCTCTTCACTGGTCAGATGAGAATGGAAATCCTGGGTGTCGGCGGTGAAATCCACTTCGGAATGCACCCAAAAGGTCCGGTTGATGGCCTCGGTAAATTGAAGGATTTCCGGGTATTCAAAAGGCTTGTAGTTGATTCTCTTATCAAAAAGTCCCATGGCAAAAGATTTTATGTTGGTAAAATTCGCCTCGTGCAGGGGCGAACTGCAATATTAATTATCTTATTTTAATCGGAGGAAGAAGGTTATACACAGCCTGTTGAAAACCGACAGGAGGTAGCAGGGGGGCAGGATAGCGAGGTGAATGCGCTGTGGTTTCGTCCATTTGAGTCATCTGTTTCTCTCTATTTACCCTGTCCAAGTGTTTTAAAGTCGAAATTAAAGACGATAAGCAAGCTTGTTGAAACAGCATTGCCTGAAGTTACCATGGAAGGGATTACCCACAAGAGAGGGATGAACAAAAAAATAGCGCACACTTACAACAAAGAGTTTAAAGCAATTATGGACAGATAAGAGATGTCATCGTATTGGAATCTACCTGGTTGGGATATTATGAACCATACACTATAAAAAGGATCGTTTCTTTTGTAGGTCAGATGATGTTGAACAATCGGCAGGCTGAAATTGCCGAAGAAAACGGATTACTTCCTTTTGAACTGTTGCGGCACAAGCTGAGAGACTTGATCTTGAAGGGCCCTCGTAAACAAGTTTGGGCTATTGAGATTAAAAAATCAGCGGCTCCTGTTTTGTCGAAAGGATTTCACACGGCCTGTGAGGATATCCAGGCAACGCATAAAAAACTTGTCGTCTAAGCGGGGAACGAAGGTTTTCTCATGCCCAAAATACTGAAGCAGTTGGTCTTATCCCTTTCTTGATAATGATTAAGCAAAAGGGAAGGGATTTCTTTTTATCCATTCCTTTCCTTTAAACCCCTACCCAGGTTTAAAGGAAAAGAACAGTTGTCGGCGATGAACGATGTTACAAAAAGCCTGTTTTTGTAACAAAAATGGTTCAAGGCACACAAAATAAGATTACCGACTTTTGGATAGTGATGCCGTGGGAGATTAAATGCCCCTTACTCTCTAAAAGTTCGGATACTGCCAGGGTGTACTCATGTAGTCTGCTCGGTCGTCAGATTTCTTCTCCTTCCAGGGCATGGGATAGACATGGGTTTTATGCGCCCATTTTTCCCACATTGCAGCCATCTTTTTAACCTTGTCAGGATATTGCGCAGCCAGGTTATTCATTTCGCCCCGGTCTTTATCTATATTATATAACTCCCAGGGCAGGCTGGTATAGGTTTTCCACCTTCCGTAAGGGCCGTGGAGAACGGCGCCGGACACGAGTTTCCATTTGCCGATTCTTATCGCCCTGTTGGCCTGATGCGCCCAATATATTGCCCTTTTCTCCAGTGGCTTATTGGAAAAAGTAGGTACCAGGCTGATTCCGGATACGGGCGTTATTTTATGCCCTTCATATGTTGTGGGATAGTTGGCATGAGCCAGTGCTGCGAGCGTTGGCATAATGTCTATTTCATGGGCAGGCTGTTTTCTTATCGCCCCTCTTTTTGCATCAATGCCGGCAGGCCAGTGGACAATAAGAGGCGTAGAAATACCGCCTTCATAAGTAAAGTTTTTGTATTTGCGGAAAGGCGTGTTGGACAAGTTCGCCCAGGGCTTTAAATAGGCCAGGTAAGTATCAGCCGGGCCGGCCATAACGTGTTTTCCTTCCATGACCATCCTGCCGTCACGGGTAATGGGCGGATTGATTTTATACTGTATTTCGTCTTTCCCCAGCGGTTTTATTTTTGAAGTGTCTCGCGCTACAGGCCGGGTTTCCCCTTCGGGGCCTTGTCCATAGCCGGTGCCCTCTGCGTTTCCGCCATTATCCTGTAAAAAAATGATGAGCGTATTGTCGAAAATGCCTTCTTTCTTTAATTCGCCTACGATTTCCCCTATTCCTTTGTCCATGATCGTGATCATAGCAGCATAGGTCTCCATCCTTCGAGCCATGGCCTCTTTGTCCTTTTCTTCCGCCCAGGGATGTGTATCCAGTGGCGATAGGGTGGCATCCTCATCAATGACGCCTAAGGCTTTCATCTTCTTTAACCGCTTTCTTCTTAGTGAATCCCAGCCCGCGTCAAATTTTCCTTCATATTTTTTGATGGCTTCTTCAGGTGCTTGCATCGGCCAGTGTGCCGTCGTGTAGGCAACGTACATGAAGAAAGGCTTGTCTTTTTCCCGTTCCTGGATAAACTTGACGGAGTTATCCGTAATGGCATTGGTAAAATAATAATCATCCGGTTGATATTCCGGATCATTGAGGGGGGTGATTAACTGATTTCCCCGGCATAAAGAAGCCGGATCATAATAATTCCCCGCCCCGGTAAGGATACCGTAATATTTGTCGAATCCCCGTTGTAAAGGCCAGTTGTAGGTGGGGCCACCGGCATGGGTATTATGGCAAAGATGCCATTTGCCGGTCATGAAGGTGGAATACCCCGCCTGTTGAAGTACTTCGGCGATGGTAACGCAGTGTTCGTTCAATTCATCGGTATATCCGGGGAGTTTAAAGTCTTTTCCCACCATCCAGCCGAGTCCCGTCTGGTGCGGATATAAGCCGGTCATCAAAGCGGCGCGAGAAGGGCAGCAATGATCCATATTATAAAACTGCGTATAACGTAGCCCGGACATGGCCAGGGAGTCCAGATTAGGAGTGGAGATCATGCTTCCATAACAGCCCAGGTCGGAATACCCCATGTCATCGGACATGATCAGGATGATATTCGGACGTTCGGGGTTCGTTTGCTGTGTCTGGCCAAAAATTGGCTTGCTTATGAAAAATAAACAGGCCGTAAAAAGGAAAACATATTTCATAACGATACATTTTAAATTGATTTCTCTATTGTTAAAACAATGCGGCCAAAGCCCATACCGCATACCTACCCTGTCAGCCTTTGGTGCTCTGTTCAGTCATCCCCGGTTTCCAGTGACGGAAACCCGCGGATAAAAAGGCTGTTGTATGACGGCTTTAGCCACATTGTTCAGAACATCAATGAACCTACTTGCCGTGAATGACTTCCTGGTTCATCTCCCTGAGCTTGTCTTCGTCAAATTTTACCACTTTTCTATCATAGGTCATTAGTCCGTTTACTTCTATTTCCACATCGG
>CAYXRN010000022.1:0-32141 GCA_964467635.1 uncultured Chitinophagaceae bacterium
CTATTTTGTAAATTTGCCCGGTGAAGAAACTCGATAAACTTATTTTAAAGACCTTTTTAGGCCCTTTTGTCATTACTTTCTTTGTGACGCTGTTTGTGCTGGTCATGCAGTTTTTATGGAAGTACATTGACGATTTGGTGGGAAAAGGGCTGGATACGTTTACGGTGAGCAAGCTTATTTTTTATATGAGCGCTACGATGGTTCCCTTGGCTTTGCCGCTGGCTATCCTGCTTTCTTCTATTATGGCGTTTGGAAATATGGGGGAGAACTTTGAACTCGTAGCGCTCAAGTCTGCCGGCATCTCCCTGATGCGCTTTATGCGGCCGTTGATTATTCTGTGCCTTTTTCTCACCGGTGGGGCTTTCCTGTTTGCCAATTATGTCATTCCTGCCGCTAACTTACAAGCGAAGTCCTTGCTTTACGATATTGTGAATTTGAAGCATGGGTTTAACCTCCGGCCGGGGTTTTTCTTTACGGAAATCAATGACATGGCTATCAAAATCCATAGCAAGGAAGCCGACGGGGTTACGATCCATGGGGTAATGATCTATGACAGCCGTGATCCTTCCAACCGTAAGCTTATACTGGCCAAAAAAGGGAAAATGCAAACTGCGGAGAACAAACGGTTTGTTTACCTTTTCCTGCATGATGGCTGGGAATATGAAGAACGTGGCAAGGGAGGAATGTATGACAAGCAAATTGTGCGCACACATTTTAAAGACTTTAAACAAACCCTGGACCTGAGTACTTTCCAATTGTCACGCACACCGGTGAAGCTGTTTGCCTCTAATTATCAAATGCTGAATGTCTACCAACTCACGCAGAGTATAGATTCTATTCAGCAATCCTTAAGGGCTGACGCAAAAAACATTCGTTTAGACATTTCATCGGGTTATCCTTTCACCCGTTGGATTGATTCCGGATGGGTCATGCAGGAGGTGCCGTCCATTGCGGTGTCATCGTTTGACAGCATCATCCCTTTTGACAGGCGAACCTATATTTACCAGAATGTATCCTCCGAATTAAAGCAGACGCTCAACGATATGGGATTGACCTTCCAGGCGTATGAAGATAAAAAAAGTTCGCTCATCCGGCACCATATCGAATGGCAACGAAAGTTTACCTTGTCTTTTGCCTGTATGGTTTTATTCCTGATTGGTGCGCCGCTGGGGTCCATAATCCGGAAAGGAGGACTGGGTACACCGCTTGTATTTGCTGTAGCTTTTTTTGTGATATTTCACATCGTTTCCACTATTGGCGAAAGGTTGGCTCGTAATGCGGTGATGACGCCCTGGGCGGGAATGTGGCTGGCTACTATTGTTTTGTTGCCCATTGCCGGATTCCTGGTCTATAAGGCGCTCAACGACTCCCAGATGTTTAACAAGGAATTTTATTATCGCTTTTTCAGGGATGTGCGCCGTTTCTTTAGTAAGCAAAAAGTATCGGAAACTACGTCCGGTTAGCTGCTGTCATCTGCTGACAAAAGGATTGCCCCGGATGGTGAACCGGTAAGGCAACAGTGCATCCTCTCCTGCGTAATCCACCCCGATTCTTGGCGACGCGATAATAGCGGCGTCAGCCAGCGGTCGTGAGCGCTCTTCGATCCAGATGGGGCTGCCACGCAGCAGGCTCAAACCGCTGTGGGGTTTCAGAATACCCAAGGCACGGGTAAGTTTCCCCGGGCCATTGGTTAATTTCGGGCTGCACTTTTCTTTGTTACAGCGTTCCAACATGTGAGCAATACCCTCAACGGGTTCTATGCCTCGGATTAACACCGCATGCGGCAGTCCTTTGCGGCTGACTACCACATTAAACAAATGGTACATGCCATAACAGAGATATACATAGGCCACCCCACCTTGTGCAAACATCACTTCCGTTCGTGCGGTTCTTTTCCAACCGTAAGAATGAGCCGCTTTGTCAATGGGGCCTAGATAAGCTTCAGTTTCAACGATGATTCCGGAAGTTCTTTTGCCGTTGAAACAGGTAACCAACCGGGTGCCTAAAAGTGCTTTTGAAATTTTGACTACGTCGTCGCCTGCATAAAAGGAACGGGGAAGTCTTTTGGCCATGACTACGCGATTCATTTGGGTGAAAAGTGCAAGGTAAGAAGGAATTGTGTTATTTTGTGCGTGCAAATGATAAAAACTTATGACACAGAAGCCAGACGCTCTTGGTACCTTATACCTTATTCCGTCCTTGCTCCATGCAGAAGCCGTAAATACCATTCCTCCTTATGTCACAGCCATTATCCGTTCAACCTTTCATTTTTTTGTTGAAAATGAAAGAAGCGCCAGGCGGTTTTTCAAAGCACTTGATAAGGACATTTCTATTGATGAACGGCAGTTCAGTTTAATCAATAAACACGAGACGGCAGATGTGTCCTTGTGCAGCGCATGGCTCAGAAAAGGTCGGGATGTTGGTCTTGTCAGTGAAGCCGGTTATCCCTGTATAGCCGACCCCGGGCATATGCTGGTACGTTTGGCCCATGAACTAAAGGCACGTGTTGTCCCCTTATCGGGCCCCAATGCCATGTTGATGGCCTTAAGTGCTTCGGGTTTTAACGGACAAAACTTCCGGTTCAGCGGTTACCTGCCTCGCAGTTCGGAAGGACGGGTAAAGGCGCTCCGGATGTTGGAAAAGAAAGTGCAACAACATGGTGAAACCCAGCTGTTCATGGAAGCACCTTATCGCAACGAAAAGTTGCTGGAAGACGTTTTAAAGAGCCTGCATCCCGATACACAACTTTGTATTGCCGCGGATCTGACGGCTCCCACTGAGTTTATTGAAACACGCAGCCTGCGTGCATGGAAAAACAACCGGCCGAACATCCATAAACGACCGGTGGTGTTTTTACTGGGGCGGTAAATGGTTTAATGCGGCTGATAGCCTGATGCGGTTAAAATTCTTTGCCCATCAGTCATCTTCATTAACTCTGCTAAGGATGTTTTGGGCTTTTCGTTCATGTATTTGCGAACGATTTGCCAGCCGATCCAACTGCCTATGTTCCCGGGCGCGTTATCCGGCATGCCTCTGGAGGAGGGACCCGGACCTACATAATAGCGGATAGTAAGTGATTCATTTTTATACAAAAGGTCGTTGCGGACAAAGTATTGCCAGATGAATTGTTCATTCTTATGACACCAGTCCAGTTGCTTTTGAGAATAATGAATTTTTATCGAATCGGGTGTATTGGGGAGTACCTTATCAAGAAAATACAATGCTTGCCCCTGTGCGATCATGTGGTCAAGCAAAGTCCCTTTTGCCGGAGGCGGGTATTTTTTTTGAACGAGTGCTTTAATACAGCTGACAACTAAGTTTTTGGGAGAAAATCGTCGCAGAATATAATCCGGATAAGGGCTGGCCACCTGTTTGTACAAGGGGAAATCGGCACCAAGAAACATGTCCAGTCCGATCCCTAAAACCGTATCTACCGTGATGGCGCCATAATTAGAAAGGGCAGACATGAAGGTTACTACCCGCGGTGCTTTAAATTCCGGCAGGTAGTATTTCATATACCGGAAGCTCTCCGCCAGTTCCTTTTGTATTTTCTGGATCTTCTCCGGCGGAAAATGCGCATTGATGGTCTTTTGTAGCTGCCGTATGTCTTTGCTCTCAATGAACTTTCCAATAACCGGATCCGGCCGGCGGGAACTGCTGTCGGCGGCATAGTTAAAATTCATGATGCGGTTCATGTATACGGGGAAGAAGGCCGGGTATTGTTGATTAAGTTTCTGCAGGCCCGCCTCAATATGATTGGGATCTATGGACATGAACGCCTGGTCGAATCGTGAAATGGTGACATGCATAGGAATGCCGCTGACATCCGGCGCTTTGCTTCCCTGCTGACACCCGGTGCTTAGAAGCATGGATACAATGCATAAAACAAATAAATTCTTTGTTCGCATTTAGTTGGCGGTATTTTCACTAAGCTTCGGATAGATGATCTTACTCCAGAAACGGGGCTGGTTGGTACCCAGGTCATTCATGGCCGCGTCACTCAGCTTAATGATCAGGTTGTAATTTTCCTTTTGCTTTGGAATGGGTGCGAGTACTTTAACGTATACGAACTTGTTGTTTATGGGGTTGACTACTTTTACGATTGTGCCCCGGGGAAGGTTGTCACAAAGGGCGTAATATTTCTTGGAACCGGGTTTTACATTGCTTTTAAACCAACCGGCGGCTCCTTTTTTGCTGGTGACCAGCTTTTCTCCCTGGGTTTGTGCCAGGTAGAGTTCGGAAAAGACGCTTTCACGAGAAAGTGTCAGGGTGGCGGTATCTGCTTTAGTGAGCGTATCTGATGCGGGTGGTGGCGTTGCGGCAGAAAGAGTCTCGGGAGGGGCTTGTGTTGTCTTGACCGGGGGCGTAATGGCTGCTCCGGCCGACTCAACAGGGGGCGTAACGTTGGGCTTTTCTTCCGCCTGCTTTTTGTTTTTTCCGCTTATCTGGTTCAGCATTTTTTCAAAAGGATTGGTAGCGGCCTTAGCTGTTCCGGTTTGGGGCGCGGGAGCGGATTCTTTGGGGGGTGCCGCGGCTATTTTCGGTGGCTGGTCTTTGGGCGGAAGCGGTCCGGCCTCGGTCTCTTCTTTGGGTGCAGCTTCCTTTGGAGCCCGATTGGCTGTAGTCAACAAAGGTTGGGATACCGCCCGTGGGGTATCTTGTGTTTGCTGCTGCACGGGAGGAGTAGCAGCCAAAAGCGGGTCAGCCACCGGTTTGTCCGTATGCAGCTTTTGTGATATGTTTTTCACGCGCTGCTTTTCTGACGCGATGACTTCCCTGAGGAAAGCGTTACCCTCGTTCGCAGATGCGGGAGCCGGTTGCCGGGTGGCTTGCTCCGACGGTGTATGGGCGGTGGAAGCCGCAGGGTCAGGGTCAGGAGTGGAAGGGGCGGGCTGCACTGCCGTGTTTGTTGTGGGAGCCGGTTGCTTTTTAAGCCAGCCTACTACCAGGTATTGGCCTACGCCTATGTTATTGCCCTGCAGCCCATTCCAGGCTTTCAGGGAAGACAGTGGAAGGTCGCCATATAGCTTGCCTACCCGGAAAAGTGTTTCCCCTTTTAAGACTTTATGATACAGTGGGGTCAGACCGGCATGGGCGGAGGCGCTGCCCGACTGAACGATGTTATTTTCGGAGATGGGAATCTTGATCAATTCATAAGGCGCCACGCTTTGTTTGTTATTAAGCGATTCCAGTTGTCCTTGTCGTACGCCAAATTTTTGAGAAAGGGATTGAAGGTTCTCTCCTTTTTGGACAATATGATAAAAATACATGCCGGACGGTCCCGGTGCAACCACAATGGTGTCTTCGGCCGTTTGTGCCCATGTAGGTGCCGCTGCGAGCAGGAAGAAAAGAGAAATGATTAGTGTTTTCATAATCGCCACAATTAACCTGTAAGAGATCTCGCGCCCAAAATTAAGGCATAAAATACAAGAATCCAGCCAATATCGGTAATATTAAAGAAATATTAATAATGAACCGGGCCGAACGCTTTTTGTAAAGCTTTACTTGAGGTGTTTCCTGCGGGAGATCTCTTTGTGCAGCAAACGCAGTTCGCGTCCCATTTGACCGGATATAGAGCTGTTTTCCCTGGACCGCCGGATCAGATAGGGGAGTATATCTTCCACAGGACCGTAGGGAAGGTATTTGGACGCCCGGTATCCGGCCTTGGCCAGGTTGAAAGTGATGTTGTCGCTCATGCCATAGAGTTGTGAAAAGTGCACGTGGGGATGGTCGTAAGGGAGCTGATGTTCATGCAGGTATGCTGCGGCCCGCATGCAACTTTTTTCATTGTGCGTGCCAATGAATAAGGCTATAGTATCCAGGCGCTCCAGGCACCATTGTACCGCGTCGTCATAGTCTTTATCGGTAGCCGCTTTGTCGGCATGAATAGGGGAGGGATAGCCTTTTTCCAGGGCGCGCTTACGTTCTTTTTCCATGTACGCCCCACGCACCAGCTTCGCGCCCATCAGGTAATTATTGTCCCGGCTGTGCCGCCATTGTTCACGTAGTGCCGCGAACCGGCTGTGCTGATAAAGCTGGAAGGTGTTGTAGACGACAACGCTTGCTTGGTTATAACGTGCCATCATCTGGCAGGAAAGGGTGTCCAGCCCTTTCTGTATCCAGCTTTCTTCCGCGTCAATCAAAACGCTGACGTTTTGTTCACAGGCGGTCCGGCAAATGGCATTTATCCGTTCAAAGACCCGCTGCCATTCTCTTTCTTCGGCCGCGGTGAGGGGGCTTCCTTCCTGGTACTTTTGCAGCAACTGGAACCGCGCCAGCCCCGTTACTTTGATTACGACCATGGGAATATCCGGATGACTTCCGGCGTAGTTTATGGCCTTTTGAAATTCCCGTACGGCAGTATCGAAATCTTCCTCACGCTGGGCGCCCTCTACGCCGTAATCCAATACGCAGGCTACCGAAAACCGGTGTAGTGAAGTGGCGGTTTGGGCTACTTCCTCCAGCCGCTCGCCCCCGCAAAATTGCTTGAATATGGTATCGCGGATAATGCCTTTGACGGGAAGCTTGAACTTTAACGCGATGGGCGCGAGTAACGACCCGATTTTTACAAGCCAGCTGTAATGCATCAGGGAAAACAACCGGTAAGACCGTTTCAATTCCAGATCTGATTTATAGGCGAACGCGTATTGGGTATTTTCGAAGGAAACCGGTAATGGCTTTTTCATAGGTTTGGATGTCTCAATTGCGGCGTCAAATTTAAGTGGAATTGGTCAAATAAAGATCACGTTTTTGTTTTTGAAATAATTTATAACAAAAGGGGCATTCTATTTGTAACTATCAAACTTAATGTATCTTTGTATTGTTTAAATCTATGATGAATACGCAATTGCAATTTCTTTCAAACAGCTTTCAATTTGAAACGGATGCTACTGTTACAGGAAGTGGCGAAGATGACGATGGCCCTTACGTCGTCACGGATCATACTATTTTTTATCCCGGAGGAGGAGGACAGGAACCAGATAAAGGATTAATCATTAATGAATCAGGGATTTCCTTTTCCGTGTTAAAAGCCAAGCGTCGCAATGCTGAGGTACGCCACTACCTGCGGGAGGAATTGCCCCTGGATACTGTTGTCAAGATGGCCATTGACCGCGACTACCGCCTGCAAAATACCCGCTTGCATACCGCCGGCCATTTACTGGCTTCCGTAGTTTATGAAAAATTGCGCTGGCCCCTTCAGCCGGTGAAAGGCTTCCACTACCAGAAAGGAGCGTATGTTGAATTTGAGCCTGAGGAAGAAATGGATGATATACCGGAAACAGCACTTTACCAGGCAGTAATGGAAGACATAAAATCTAAGTTACCCGTAGCCTCTACGATTGCCGTTCCCGAAGCAGTGGATAGTGCTTCGGTGTTCGTTCCCGAAGGCTTCGCGCTGCCGGAAGGGGAGCCCTTGCGCCTTGTGCGTATCGAAGGATATAATTCAGTGCCTTGTGGAGGTACCCACCTGCATCACACAGGAGAAATCAAAAGCTTTTCCATCAAGCAGATCCGCCATAAAAAGGGACGGATCAGAATAAGCTATCGTGCAGGGGAAGAACGTGATTAATGAAGAACAACGCAAACCTTACGGGCGCTGTTCTGTTAAGAAAGAGAAAAATGCAGATTACGGACATCGTTATAATAGGAGGCGGCCCCATAGGGTTAGCTTGTGCGCTGGAAGCCAAAAGAAGAGGTTTGTCATATGTCGTACTGGAAAAAGGCTGCCTGGTTAATTCTTTGTACCACTACCCGGCTGATATGACTTTTTTCTCCACTTCGGAATTGTTGGAGATCGGTGGCATTCCTTTTATGTCTATTAATGCCAAGCCTACCCGTCCCGAAGCATTGGAATACTATCGACGGGTAGCTACGTCCCGGAACTTAAATGTCCATTTATTTGAAAAAGTGGAATCGATAACCGCTGCAGAAGATCAGCGGTATAAGGTGTTGACGGCGAAAGCGGAATACCGGGCGAAATATGTGATCATTGCCACCGGATTTTATGATATTCCGAACATGTTGAATATCCCGGGGGAAGACTTGCCCAAGGTCCAGCATTACTATAAGGAACCTCATTTTTACGCGATGCAAAATGTAATAGTCGTGGGAGCCAACAATTCCTCTGTGGATGCCGCTTTGCAAACCTGGCGGAAAGGGGCGAATGTCACCATGGTAATCCGGGGAGAAGGCATCGGAAGGCGGGTGAAATACTGGAAAAAACCCGATATAGAGAACAGGATCAAAGAAGGCTCGATCAAGGCGTATTATCATTCCAACCTCGTTGAAATACGGGAGCATGAAGTTGACATCAGGACGCCCGAGGGCATCAAGACCGTGGAGAATGATTATGTATTGGCGCTGACGGGCTACCAACCGAATTTTGCTTTTTTAGCGAAAGCAGGTATTATGATCAACGAAGACGACAGGCATCATCCGCATTATGACCCCGAAACCATGGAAACCAATAAGAAAAACCTCTTTTTAGCCGGTGTGGTTTGCGGCGGAATGGAAACGCATGTATGGTTCATTGAAAACTCCCGGCAGCACGCCAAAAGCATACTGGACGCCATCGCAAAAAAAGAAAAGAAGTCCGAAAAAGTAAGCTAGGCGAGGGTGATCGTTAGGCGATCAGGGCCAGGTGCCCGGCTCCTTTGCGAAGGACGACCGGTTCGCCTTTGGTGCAATCCACCACCGTAGAAGGTTCCGTCCCCCCAATACCGCCATCAACCACTATATCAACCAGATGGCCGAACTTTTCATGAATGATCTCCGGATTAGCCATTTCTTCGGCATCTCCATCGGGCAGCGAAGTATTCATCAGCGGGTTGCCAAGTTCACGAATGATACTCTGGCAAATGACGTTGTCCGGAACCCGGATGCCTACCGTATCTTTTTTGGCTTTTAACAGTTTGGGTACCCGTTTGCTGGCCGGCAGAATAAAGGTAAATGGACCAGGCAGCGAGCGCTTAAGCATGCGGAACAAAGGCGTATCTACACTTTTTGCATAGTAGGACAGGTGACTGAGGTCATGGCATATAAAGGAAAGTTGCGCTTTTTCAGGGTTGAGGCCTTTAATGCGGCATATCCTTTCGATGGCCTTCGGTTGCGTAATATCGCACCCCATTCCATATACAGAGTCCGTGGGGTAAATGATAATTCCTCCGTCTTTGAGGCACTTGACTAGTTTTTTTAAATTGCGGAGAGAAGGGTTTTGCGCGTGAAGTTCTAACAGCATAATAATAGATAATTATAAGATACTACCACTTTACAAACCCTAAGTTAACCAATTTGTTTGAAAATCCGCAAATAAATTATTTATCTTTTACGAGTGTACCTACCTTTTCGCCGTTGATCACTTTCATTAAGTTGCCTGATTTATTCATGTCAAAAACGATGATGGGCAGTTTATTTTCGTGACAGAGGGTAAAGGCGGTCATATCCATGACATTCAGGTTGTTTTGATAGACCTCCTCAAAGGTGAGCGTGGTGTATCTCTTAGCCGTTTCGTCTTTCTCGGGGTCCGCGGTGTAAATGCCATCTACGCGGGTGCCTTTGAGGATGACATCGGCTTCGATTTCTATGGCTCGCAGTGACGCGGCCGTGTCCGTGGTGAAGTAAGGATTGCCGGTGCCGGCGCCAAAGATAACGACCCGCCCTTTTTCCAGGTGACGGATGGCGCGGCGCCGAATATAAGGCTCGGCGAGTTGTTCCATTTTAATGGCGGACTGAAGCCGGGTGTAAAGCCCCACCTTTTCCAATCCGCTTTGGAGGGCCATGCCATTGATTACAGTGGCCAGCATGCCCATATAGTCACCGGTGGCTCGTTCGATACCGGTTTCCTTTTCCTCCATGCCCCGGTAGATATTGCCTCCCCCGATGACAATGGCCAACTGTACGCCCACCTCCATTATTTCTTTGATGTCCTGGGCATATTGTGAGATCATGGCCGGAGAGATGCCGTAGTTCTTGTCTCCCATCAGGGATTCGCCACTTAATTTTAGCAGGATCCTTTTATATTTTGGCAGCATAGGGGATAAAATTACAAATTTTCAATTTTTTGCAAAAAAAAGGAGAGTTTAGAAAAACTCTCCTTGTATGTTTTGTTCATTTGTCAACCTAATGAAACGCGCTTAAACGCGGTTACCTTTACTTCTGCGTCAACGCTTTTCAGGAAATCAGCCACACTGACCTTGCTGTCCTTAACGAAGGGCTGCGGCAATAACGTATGCTCTTTGAAATACTTGTTCACCTTGCCTTGAGAAATTTTTTCTGCCATTTCAGCAGGTTTCCCTTCTGCAACGATCTGTGCGGTGGCAATTTCTTTTTCCCTGTCGATGACTTCCTGTGGAACGCCTGAAGCATCTACGGCCACCGGGTTCATGGCAGCTACCTGCATGGCGATATCCCGGGCGGCATCTGCCTCGATCTTTTTGGAAAAACCTACCAGTACACCTATGCTGTAGTTACCGTGTATATAGGAAGACACGTATGCCGTTTCTATGCTTTCAAAGTGATTGAAGCTCAGCTTTTCCCCTATTTTCCCGATAAGTTCCGTCAGCCTTTCCGACACGGTTAGGCCATCTAATTGTGCGGCGTTGATCTGGTCAATAGAAGAAAGATTTTGTTGCAGCGCCAGATCGGTTACCGCTTGTGCGAATTGAATAAAATCTTCGTTCTTGGCTACGAAGTCCGTTTCACAATTCAGGGAAAGGGCAATCCCTTTGGTTTCGTCTGCATTTGTCTTCGCAATAACCACCCCTTCTTTCGTTTCTCTGCCAGAACGCATGGCGGCCACTTTCTGGCCTTTTTTGCGTAAATATTCAATTGCTTTTTCAAAATCTCCGTCACATTCTATCAGGGCTTTCCGGCAATCCATCATGCCGGCGCCTGTTTGTTTGCGCAGCTTGTTTACGTCTGCAGCAGTTATTGTTGCCATAATTGATTAGAAAGTTTTAGTTAGATGAAATAAAAAGATCAGGAACGTTTTTGCTGAGCCGGTTTCCTTCCCCCGCGCCCCGGAGTGGCCGCTCTGCGTTTGGGATGGGTCGCATCCTTGTTGCGACGACGGCCGCTGTCTTTTCTGCTGTCATCTTCATCTCCTGCCGCCTCAAAGCGGCTGATTTCTTTTTCACGGTCTTCATCGTCTTCATCGGCTTCCTGTTCTTTGTCCTGAGCTCTTTCCTGCAGCCCTTCCGCTATTGCCGCGGTCAGGTAATTGGTAATAATCGCGATAGACTTGGTAGCATCATCGTTGGCCGGGATCACAAAATCCACCTTGCGGGGGTCCGAATTGGTATCTACTACCCCAAATGTGGTGATATCCAGCTTGCGTGCTTCTGCCAGCGCGATGTGTTCGAAGGTGATGTCTACGATAAAAAGTGCAGAAGGCAGGCGGCCCATCTGAGAGATACCACCAAGCACTTTATCCATTTTATCACGGTCCCGTTGCAGGGTAAGTCTTTCCTTTTTGGTTACATTTTCCAGCGTCCCGTCGTTCAGCATTTTTTCTATGCTCTGCATCTTTTTAACGCTCTTGCGGATGGTGGAAAAGTTGGTCAGCATACCGCCCAGCCAGCGCTCTGTTACGTAGGGCATGTTTACTTTTTGCGCGGCTTCTGCAACGATGTCTTTTGCTTGTTTTTTCGTCGCGACAAACAAGATCTTTTTACCGCTGCGGGCAATGGATTTCATGGCAGCGGCTGTCTCTTCCAGGCCTTCGATGGTGCGGTTGAGATCAATGATGTGAATGCCTTTTTTCTCGGTGAAGATATAAGGCAGCATCTTGGGATTCCACTTTTTCTTTAAGTGGCCAAAATGTACTCCTGCTTCGAGAAGTTGTTGCTGTAAAGAAGTTTTTTTATCTTCCATAATATTTACAATAAAGAGTTTTGTAAAACCAAAATTTTAATATGCCGCGACGGGCGGCATAACCGGCCTGGTAATTAACGCTTGGAGAACTGGAAGCTCTTCCTGGCTTTCTTCTGTCCGGGTTTTTTCCTTTCTACCACACGGGAGTCGCGCATGAGCACCCCTGCCTGTTTAAGCGCAGGACGCCAGTCCGCGTTCAGGTCGCATAAGGCGCGGGCAATGCCCAGTTTTACCGCTTCTGCCTGTCCTTTCGTGCCGCCTCCTTTGACGGTGATCTTAAAATCAAAGGCATCTGTCGCTTCAATGGTTTTTAAAGGAAGCTCTACCTGATTTTGCAGGTAAGCCAGCGGGAAATAAGTGATGTAGTCTTTTCCGTTAACGGTAATTTTTCCACTTCCTTTCTGGATGAATACGCGGGCAACAGATTCTTTCCGTCGGCCGATCGCTTTCTTTTGCTTTTCCATGTACTTATAAATCGATTAAAAAGTTAATGGCTGAGGTTTTTGTGCAGCATGCGGGTGTTCAGCCCCGGCGTAAACAAATAGCTTTTTGTATAGCTGACGCCCTAATTTATTTTTCGGAAGCATGCCTTTTACCGCACGCTCAATTACAGCTTCCGGACGGCGGGCCAGTAATTTTCCGGCTATCTCCCGTTTTTGCCCACCCGGGTAACCTGAATAAGTAATGTATTCCTTTTGGGTCAGTTTATGTCCGGAGAATGCGATTTTGTCTGCATTAATGACGATGACGTAATCGCCACAATCCACATGCGGGGTAAAATAAGGTTTATTTTTTCCTCTTAATACAGCCGCGATGCGGGCGCAAATCCTGCCTGGTGTCAGGTTGGTAGCATCTACGATGTACCAGTCGTGCTGTACGGTTGCCTTGTTGGCTGATTTTGTTTTAAAACTTAACGTTTCCATGCCTTAAATTATTAATATACGCTTGTTTTGTTACCGCTGTTATTATCCCGTTTTTTGGGACGGCAAAGGTAGACCGTTCTGCTATTTCAGCCAAGTATTTTAATAGAAATATTTTTCATGCCTCTGTAACATATTGATTATCAGTAAAAATATCGCCCAGAAAAATATACAGGCCCATAGGCTGCATGCGAGAAAGGAAAAATAAAAGAAAAATAGGCTACATTTGACGGATACTCGTCCTTTAACTTATTTAAAAACAGACACATGAAAAAACTGCTCCTTCCTGTAGTACTTGTTGCACTCCTTAGCTTTACGGCCACTGCACAATCCAAATTCGGTGTTATTGCCGGACCCAGTTTTGCCAAGTTTAAGGTTTCCGGCTCCGGATTAACCATCTCCGGTTCTTCGTTAACCTCTTTCCATGCCGGGCTAATGCTGGATCAGGCTTTAACGGAAAATATATACTTTCAGCCACAACTGTTGTTGTCGGGAAAAGGAGGAAAGATGGAGGTTTTAGGGGTGGAAGGTAAGCTCAATCCCTATTTTGTAGAAATACCGTTTAACTTCTTGTACAAAGCGCCAGCGGGTAACGGCAAGGTCTTCGCAGGCCTAGGCCCTTATCTGGGCATTGGGGTATTTGGTAAGACAAGCGGTGAAAACGGGGAGACCAATGTGAGTGAAAACATCCAATTTGGATCCGACGGTGATATGAAGCGGTTTGATTATGGTGCGAATTTCCTTGCCGGCTATGAGTTCGCCAACGGCCTACTCATTAATGTCAATTACAGCCTGGGCCTGGCGAATTTGTCTCCTTCCGGCGGAGATGGCGATGGTACGTTAAAGCTCCAATACTTTGGCGTCTCTCTTGGCTATCTTTTTAGCGGCTTTTCTTATTAATTGCGGGCATGGACAAACCATTTTACCATGTTGGGCTTTTCTCGATAAGCGATGTCCGGCAATAGGGATAGCATGTCCCAGGAGCACAGCCTCGTTTGTTAAGCCTGTGCTTCTTTTTGCGGGAAGACCGGTGGGAAGGGATATGCCCGCGGCAAGAAGCCGTCGTCAACAAAAACGGACGCGGCTTTGACAATGCCGTTTTACCGCTCTGGCCAAGCTGACAGCGGCCCGGTAGTTGATTCCTTCAGATCCAACACCAGGAGTTGAAGCGGAGATTTACCCGAAAAATCACTTTTCTCTAAGGAGAAGCACAGGTCAAAAGGTTTCCCCGATGCGACCAGCTCAAACTTCGCTGCCAGGTTAAAGCCTATGCCTGTGAAAGACCGGCCGGGGAACGCCGGATGAATGAGTTCAAAGCGGATGTGCCGGGACTGAAGGAGGCGGGAATAGCCATTATCCCTTACTTTTTCCAACAAGAATACCGGCTGCTTGTTTTCCGGACCGTGCGGTTCGAACTGTTGCAACATGTTATAAAAGGGCTCGGTGAGGTCGTCGAAGGTCAGGGTACCTTCTATCTCTATGTCCTGAATAAGCAGGGCGGGGTCGAGGGTGTTGGCGACAATTTCTTCAAACTTCTCAGCGAAAGCCGGCAGTTTTTCGGCTTGCAAGGTAATTCCGGCCGCAAAGGAATGGCCGCCAAAACGTTCCAACAAATGCGCGCATGCCGTTAGCGCGTTATAAATATTAAAACCTTTGACAGAACGGGCGGACCCGGTGATCCGGTCGTCGGCTCCCGACAGGATGACGGTGGGGCGGTAGTAGGTTTCCATGATGCGTGAGGCAGTGATGCCAAGCACCCCTTTGTGCCAGTGGGGCGCAAACAGGACGGTTGTTGAGCGTTTGGCAAGTTGCTTGTCCGTGCAAAGGCGGTCGGCAATCTCGGCGGTTACGGCTTTGTCCAGGCTTTTCCGCCGGACATTTAAAGCCTGCAGTTCTTTTGCCCGCTCCAGGGCTCTTTCCGGATTTTTTTCCATTAGAAGCTTTACGGCGGTTTTCGCGTCTTCCATGCGGCCCGCGGCGTTTAGCAACGGAGCCACGACGAAGTTCAGCGTTTTCAAAAGCACAGGCTCACCGCACCGGTTTAAGGTGGTCAACGCCCGGATCGCAGGCAGAGGATCGGTATTGATTTTTTTTAATCCCAGGGAGGCCAACACCCGGTTCTCCCCGTTTACAGGGACCATATCGGCGCCGATGCTGGTGGCCACCAAATCGAGATAACGCAGGGCCGTCTCGGGGGATAAGTGCCGGCGGGTGGCTAAGGCCTGTATCAGTTTGAATCCAATGCCGCAGCCGCTTAGCGATTGGTAAGGATAGGTACAGCCTTGTTGTTTGGGATTGAGAAGCGCATGAGCCGGCGGCAGCGTGTCACCGGGCAGGTGATGATCGCAGACAATAACATCGATGCCCAGCGAACGGGCATAAGCGATCTGTGTTGTAGCTTTGACCCCGCAATCCAGTGCGATGATCAGGGAAAATGCGTTTTCCTTTGCGTGTGCGATGCCTTGCATGGAAAGGCCATATCCTTCCTCGTAGCGGTCCGGAATATAAAAATCCGAATCAACGAGCGGGAACTGCTCCAGCAGAAAGGAGAGTACAACCGCCACGGCGGTAGTGCCGTCCACATCGTAGTCGCCATAAACGAGTATTTTTTCGCCCCTTTGGATCGCCCGGTCGATACGCCGCACCGCCTTTTCCATATCTTTCATCAGGTAAGGGTCGTGGAGGTGGCGAAGCTCAGGTCTGAAAAAAGCTTTGGCTTGCGCGAAAGTGCGAATCCCCCTGTTCACGAGCAGGTTGCAATACAGGGGGCGGATCTGCAACTGCGCGTAAAGCGTACTGCAGATCGTTTCGTCTTGTTTGTTGTAAACCCAGTGTTTCGTCATTTGAAGTGTCCACTCATTAAGAGGAACGGCGGCGTCTTAATAGGCCCTTTCGGTCGTATAGCGCACCAGTTGTTCCAGGCCGTTACGGATTTCATTTTCCGGAAAAGTATGAAGGACATCAAAGGCCTGCTGTTGGTAGGTATGCATCTGCGCCGCGGCATATTCAATACCGCCGTTGTCAATCACGCATTGCACCACTTCCTGCACCTTGTGTTTTAAATGTCCCTGGTTTTTGATAATATATATAAGATGTCGGGCTGTCCTTTTGTCTACTTTTCTTAAGGTGTAAATCAGCGGCAGGGTCATCTTTTTTTCCCGTATGTCTATTCCGGTAGGCTTGCCGATTTTCTGGCTGCCATAGTCAAAAAGATCATCCTTGATCTGGAAGGCGATCCCTACTTTTTGACCGAAGACGTGCATTCTGTCTGCAAGTTCCCTGTCCGAAGAGGTGGAGTAAGCGCCTGCCGCACAACAGGAGGCAAGCAACGAGGCCGTTTTGCCTTTAATGATATTAAAATAAATGTCTTCTTCAATATCAAGCTTGCGTGTTTTTTCAATTTGCAGCAGCTCCCCCTCACTCATTTCCTTTACCGCCGAAGATAGGATCCGGAGGATTTCAAAATCCCCGTTATCTAATGAAAGCAACAGCCCTTTGGACAGCAGATAATCTCCTACGAGCACGGCTATCTTATTTTTCCATAACGCGTTGATGGAAAACCGTCCTCGCCTTTCATCAGCATCATCCACTACATCATCATGAACCAGGGTAGCCGTATGCAACAGCTCAACCAGCGCTGCGGTGCGGTAGGTGGTTTCATTCACTTCTCCTGCTAATTTAGCAGAAAGAAAAACGAACATCGGACGGATTTGTTTGCCTTTTCGCTTAACAATATAATGCATGATCCGGTCCAGCAGGGGAATCCGGCTTTTGACGGCGGCTGCAAATTTGTCTTCAAAGGCCGTTAGCTCCGGTTGGATCAGCCTTTTTATCTCTTTCCTCTCCATTGTTGACGGGCGATTCGTTACGATAAGGTGCTAAGGTAGATTTTTTGGCAGTATTCGAGAAAAAAAGGAAAAATTAGCAGAATGTTAAAAAGTTGGAACCATTTTTGCGGTAGTCCCCTTAACCGAAATTTAGGGCCTAACGAACAACCCTAAATGAAGTATTTTTTAGTTTTTATAAAAAGTTTGTAATTTTATCATTGAATAACTACCTTTGCTCTTTGGAAACCAATGAGTTTTAGTTTTTTTTAAACCGTTATCCTAAAATGACAATTATTATGGCAAGCAAAAAGTACCTATTCCTAACAGTGCTGTGTAGCCTGTTAGCAGTGTCCCAGGTTTTTGGGCAGTCGAATGATGCGGTAGGTAGTCATGACTATCTTGATACCGCTTATGTTCCCGAATCAAAAATGGAACAACAACAGAGTTTTTTGAACAACGAATCTATTTATCCGGCAAAACCCCGCGACATGTGGGAGTTGGGTGTGAATGGAGGCTATTACTGGATTAATGGCGACGTGAAATCCAAACCAGGTTTTGGTTTAGGGCTTTCTTTGAGAAAATCCCTCGGCTATGTCTTCTCTCTTCGTCTTGGCTTGAATTACGCCCAGGCTAAAGGAGAAGGTGATCAGGCGTTCCCCTTGTCCGGAAACTATCCGGGTGGCGGAGCAGGCAGTTTTACCCCTTATTATAAAACAACTGTCTATTCTGGTGCTTTGGACGTGATCGTATCGCTGAACAACATTATGTTCCACAAGGAAGCGCCGAAAGTAAACTGGTATACTTTTGCCGGTTTCACCGCTTTCGCGTACTCCTCTGAAATCAGCAATGACAACGGCAACACTTATGTAGATGCGCTTCCTCCTTCCGGAGAATCCGGTGACGGACCTTTCCTGCTTCCTAGCTTGGATGCTGGTTTAGGCGTTGCCTTCAGGGTGTCTCCTCACTTCAATATCGGTATTGAGCAGAAATTCCTCCTGCCATTTAACGACTATATAGATGGTGGTGTTTCCCACGGTGCGAACGGTGTAAATACTTCAGATAAGGACTTCGCTTCTTACTCAAGTGTTCGCCTGAACTTCAACCTGGGTAATGAATCTAAGCGTACAGAACCGCTATGGTGGGAAAATCCGCTGGGCTATGCCTACAGCGAGCTTAACGCTCCCCGTCACATGAAATTACCTACTCCGGTATTACCTGATGCAGACGGTGATGGTGTTACCGATCAGTTTGACGAAGAACCCAATACGCCCGCAGGATCTGCAGTTGACGTAAGAGGACGTGCATTAGATACTGATGGTGACGGTGTTCCTGACTACAAAGACAAACAGCTGATCACACCTACTTACTGTCAGCCGGTTGACGCAGACGGTGTGGGTAAATGCCCTTGTCCTGAAGATTGCGGAACACAGGCTGCTGCTTGTGATCTGGGAACTTTGCCCAGCATTACCTTCGATGGCAATAATGTAGATCTGTCTGATGACGCTAAAACTTTGTTGGCCAATGTCGCTAACCAGATGCGTCAGAGCCCTGCTTGCCGCGTAGTAGTAACCGGTCATGCAGCCGCTTCTAAATCAAGTGAGCAACTGGCTTGGGATCGTGTAAATTCTATCATCAACTACATGACAGAAGAAGAAGGAATTCCTGCAAGCCGCTTCATCTTCAAATATCACGGTGTTCCGGGTGATACCCACACTGTTGATCTGAGAAGTGCAAGCGCAGCGGATCAGGGTCCGAACATGGTTCCCCCTCCACATCCGAACCTCCGTCGTAGTAAGTAATCAGTTTAATGATAAAATTAAAAACAGAAAAAAACCTGCCTGCTAAGGCAGGTTTTTTTCTTTAAGGATTCTCAAAAAGTTTTATCTTTATGGCCGTGTTTTTGTAGCTTTGATCAGGTGTTTTACGACTTCAACCCGAATAGCTCAAATAAACTTATAATTACGTTTAATTTATTTTATGTTTTCAAAGACCTGTGAATATGGACTAAGGGCTACGGTCTTCATAGCCATACATAGCGAAAACGGACGGCGACTCGGTATTAAAGAAATCGCCCGGGAAGTGGAATCTCCCATGTATTTTACCGGAAAGATTTTGCAATCCCTTGTCAAAGCGAAAATCATTGGTTCTGCAAAGGGGCCTAACGGCGGGTTTTACCTTGATCCCGAGCAGCGGCCAATCTCCATTTTAGAGATACTGGATGCCCTGGATTGCAGCGAGTTTTTTTACAATTGTGCCTTGGGATTGAAAGAATGTTCAGACCAGTATCCCTGTCCCGTTCACAAAGAGTTCAAGGTATACCGGGAAGGGCTCCGGGAGCTGTTTGACCGAACCACCATCCAGGACCTTGCAACGGATATAAGAACCGGGAAAAGCCACATTACCAATATTAAGCTGCCGGACGCGAAAGCCGGTAGTCAGCAATGACAAAACACAGGGAACCCCGTCCTTAAAAAATTTAAACCTTACCTTAATCTATTTGAATTTATTTGCATGATGAAAAGGATTTGTATAGCCAGTCTGCTTAGTATAGGCTTTGCCTTATATGCCTGCGGAGGAAGTTCCTCCAACTCCACAGACCAGGCTGGGGAAGCCACAACAGAAAATACGGAAGCCGGTACCGCTATAGATGTTAACCAGCCCAGCGACAGTAAGGGCGTCGGCATCGTGGACCAGGTGGATATTCCCGAAACGATTGACCAGGAAATGGCCGCTAAAGGCAAGGAGATCTTTCAAACGAAGTGTACCGTTTGCCACCAGGCTACGGACCAAAAATTGATCGGGCCCGGGCTTAAGGGCATTACAAAAATCCGCACCCCGGAATGGATCATGAACATGATCACCAACCCGGATAAAATGTTGGAAGAAGATCCGGTAGCCAAGGCTTTGCTGGCGGAATACAACGGGGTTAGAATGACCAATCAGGGGGTTACCAAAGAGGAAGCCCGTCAATTGCTGGAGTTTCTGCGGCAGAATGACGCGCAGTAATTTTTCAACATTAATTATTTGTTAGGACTGCCCCTTTTCGGGGCAGTATTTGTTTTAGACACCGTATAAAATGATTTGAGATGGATCAACCTTCTATGCCATTAGCCGAACGTATGCGTCCCAGGACCCTTCATGAGGTCAAAGGACAGGAACATTTAACCGGTCCGAGTGCGGTCTTGCAAAGCATGATTGATCAGGGCAGCGTGCCGTCCATGATCCTGTGGGGGCCGCCCGGTACGGGCAAGACCACCCTTGCACAGGTCATTTCCAATGACCTCGAGCGGCCTTTTTTTACCTTAAGCGCCATTTCTTCGGGCGTAAAGGAAGTGAGGGAAGTGATTGCCACTGCCGCCAAAATGGATGGGGTAATCCTGTTTATAGATGAAATCCATCGTTTTAATAAAGGACAACAAGACGCCCTGTTGGGCGCGGTGGAAAACGGAACCATTACCCTGATCGGGGCAACGACGGAAAATCCGTCCTTTGAGGTCAATTCGGCCCTTTTATCCCGTTGTCAGGTTTATGTACTGCGTCCCTTGGAAGCGGATACCTTGCAGGTTCTCTTAGCGCAGGCCTTGCAAACCGATGCGTGGCTGCGGACCAAGCCCGTCAGGATGAAAGAGACCGCTGCGTTGATCAAACTGTCCGGCGGGGATGCCCGCAAGCTGTTGAATCTTTTCGAGTTGGTGGTAAAGAGCTTGTCCGCCGCCGGGCGGGGGAACGAAACGATTGAGATCACTGATGCGGCGGTAATGAAAACAGCCCAGCAACAGGTCGCTTTATACGACAAAGGCGGAGAACAGCATTACGACATTGTTTCCGCTTTTATTAAATCGATCAGGGGCAGTGATCCCAATGCGGCGGTATATTGGCTGGCGCGTATGATTGAGGGCGGCGAGGACGTCAAATTTATTGCGAGAAGGATGGTGATCCTGGCCTCCGAGGATATTGGCAATGCCAATCCCACCGCCCTGGTTCTGGCGACTAACACCTTTCAGTCCGTCAACCTGATTGGTTACCCGGAGTCCCGGATTATCTTGTCGCAATGCGCCACCTACCTGGCCAGTTCTCCCAAAAGCAACGCCAGTTATATGGCCATCAACAAAGCCCAGATGGCGGTAAGAAAAAAAGGCAATCTCGCGGTTCCCATGGCGTTGCGTAACGCGCCCACGAAGCTGATGAAAGAGCAGGGATATGGGCGGAACTATCAATACGCGCATGATTACGCGCAGAACTTCGTCGTGCAGGAGTATTTGCCCGAGGAGCTTTCGGGAACCACGTTCTACGAACCCGGGAAGAATGCGCGGGAAGACCAGTTGCGGGCATATTTAAAAGAACTGTGGAAAGATAAATATGGCTATTGACCTTATCTTTGCAAAAAAGACAACAAATGCTGGAGCTTAATAAGATCAGGGAAAACAAAGAAGTGGTATTAAAACGGCTGGCGAAGCGCCGGTTTACGATGCCGGAACTGGTAGAGGAAGTGCTCAGGCTGGACAGCCTGCAGCGCGGTCTGAAGGCGGAAAGTGATCAAATGCAGGCGTCGATCAACCAGGCTTCCAAGTCGATCGGTCAATTGATGCGGGAGGGAAAAGAGCAGGAAGCGGAACAGCAAAAGACCCAGGTGGCCTCCTTCAAGCAAAAGCTGCAGCCCTTGCAGGAAAACCTGCAAAAAACCGCTTACGACTTGCAGGCGGCTTTGGTGCAGATCCCCAACCTGCCCCATGCCAGTGTTCCTGCCGGCAAGGGGGAATCGGACAATGAGGTAGTTCGTGAAGCCGGCCTGGTGCCGAAGCTGCCCGAAAAAGCCTTGCCTCATTGGGAGCTGGCCGAAAAATACCGTTTAATTGATTTTCCGTTAGGCAATAAAATCACCGGAAGCGGTTTCCCGGTATACAGGGGAGCAGGCGCCATGCTGCAATGGGGCCTGATCAACTATTTTCTTCACTACAATATTGGCAATGGATATACGCCGTTTCAGCCTCCTTTGCTGGTGAATGAGGCGACGGCTTATGGTACCGGCCAACTTCCCGATAAAGAGGGGCAGATGTATCACGTAGGCGAAGACAACCTCTATCTCATTCCGACCGCGGAGGTTCCCCTTACCAATATCTACCGGAACCAGATGCTCTCCGAAGCGCAGCTGCCGGTAAAAATGACCGCCTATACGCCTTGTTTTCGCAGGGAGGCAGGCTCCTATGGTAAAGACGTGCGGGGGCTCAACCGGCTACATCAGTTTGATAAAGTAGAGCTGGTACGCATTGTTCCGCCCGGAGATTCCTACCAGGCGCTGGAGGAAATGGTCGGGGAGGTGGAAAAACTATTGCAAAACCTGCAGTTGCCTTACCGTATTTTGCGGTTGTGCGGGGGCGACCTCAGCTTCACCTCGGCCCTGACCTATGACTTTGAGATCTATAGTGCCGCGCAAAAGCGCTGGCTGGAAGTAAGCTCCGTTTCTAATTTTGAAACCTTTCAGTCCAACCGAATGAAGATCCGTATGAAGGGACAGGACGGCAAAAAGCAATTGTTGCATACCCTTAACGGCAGCGCCCTGGCTTTACCACGCATTATGGCTGGTTTGCTGGAAAACAACCAGTCGGAGGACGGCATCCAGCTGCCTGATGTCTTGCGGCCATTTACAGGTATCGACAAAATTCAATGAATATACGGTCGTTTTTGTGTAATTTTAGGCTATGCAATATCTGCTGGCCAACGGGGAGACGATGCGCATCAGGGAGGCGGTTTCTGATGATGCGGCCGCTTTGCTGGAAATGTTCAGAAAAGCGGTTAAAGAAACGGATTTTTTGATGTCCACCCCCATGGAAGCCAGTCAGATCACCCCCCTGCAGGAAAAACAGTTTATCAACAAGTACGAAAAGAACGAAAACAGCCTTTTTCTTCTCGCGGTTACCGGCAAGAAAATCATCGGCACGCTTAGCCTTACGCAAAGTCACTGGGCCAAACAAAAGCACATCGGGGAATTTGGCGTGGTCGTCCTGGAAGCATACTGGAACATGGGGATTGCCCGCAGGATGATCAACTACCTCATGCAGTGGGTGTCGGAAAATCAAACGATCCGCTACATCCAGCTCAGCGTGATGGCCAATAACGAAAAAGCCATTCGCTTGTACCAGAATTTTGGGTTTAAGGAGGAAGGGCGCCGCTCGCGCGCCATCTACCTGAATTCGCGATCCTATGGGGATATCGTGTTGATGGGCCAGTGGGTGGACAAGCCCGTCAAATCGTGATGTGCCCCCAGTTTTCCCCTTTTTTGATCCGGTACAGCTGCATTTCACTGATCCCGTATTTGTCCGCTATCTGTTTCATGGTTTTTTGCCCCCGGTTTTTAAGCAGGCGCTTGATGGCGCGTACCTTTCGGGCGTTCAGCTTCAGTCCTTCGGTGCGGTTCCGCTGTTTTTCTTTGTAGGCTAGTTTGGCCGGGCTGTTTTGCTGGTGAGCTTCCATTTCTTCCTTGGTGGCCCAACGGAGGTTGCTGACGGTGTTGTTTTTCTTGTTGTGGTCTTTGTGAATGACGAATTTGTGCCTCCGGTCCGGCTTGGGGATAAATAACTTGGCAATCATCCGGTGCAGGTACAGCGATTGGTAGGTGTTGTCGGGTTTTACATTTACTACCGTGTAGCCCTCTACGGTAGAGCCCTTAAGTAAAGTCCCCGATTTGATATCATCGGTGTAACTTGCCAGCCGCCCCCGGTTGGAAACGGCGTATTTCTTACGAAGCAGCCGTTTGTGTTTTAGTGGGAGCTCTTTCCAGACTTCATTTTTTAATAACCTGATCATGATTTCCATATTTTAGATGATGAAAAATAAGACAGGCAATAGGAGTATCAGGACACTGTTATGGGTTGATATGTATTAATACCTTCAGCCGTATAACCGCTGTAGTAATTTGCTATATTTTTTAAGATCATTACCACTTCTTCTTCGGCCATAGTTGACACCAGCTGTGTCCGGAATTCTTTGATGTTCGGCAGTCCTTTCAGGTAATTGGCGTAATGTCTTCGCATTTCCAACAGACCCAGTGTGCTTCCTTTCCATGCTATGGATTCCTTCAAATGTCTTCTACAGGCGTCTACTCTTTCTTCAATCGTCGGAGGTGCCCAGGTCGCCCCGGTTTCCAGGTAGTGCTTGATTTCCCTGAAAATCCAGGGGTAGCCTATGGCCGCTCTCCCTATCATAACACCATCGACCCCATATTTGTTTTTAACGGTTAATGCATCTTCTGGCGTAGCAACGTCTCCGTTACCGAAAACGGGTATGTGAATACGTGGATTATCTTTAATTTTACCGATGAGCGTCCAGTCGGCCTGGCCTTTATACATTTGTTTGCGGGTACGGCCGTGTATAGAAATGGCCTGTATCCCGACATCCTGAAGCCTTTCGGCGACTTCCGCTATATATTTGGTGTTGTCGTCCCATCCGAGCCGGGTCTTGACGGTAACGGGAAGGGATGTAGATTTTACGATCGCTGCGGTGAGCCGGACCATTTTAGGAACATCCTGTAAGATGCCCGCGCCGGCGCCTTTACAAACCACTTTTTTTACCGGGCACCCGAAGTTGATGTCGATGACATCCGGTTTAGCCATTTCCGTGATCCTGGTCGCTTCAATCATGGAAGCCGCTTCGCCGCCGAAGATTTGTATGCCTATCGGCCTTTCGTAATCGAAAATATCCAGCTTCTGCCTGCTCTTGGCGGCATCCCTGATCAATCCTTCGGAAGAAATAAACTCGGTGTACATCATGTCGGCGCCCTGTTCCTTGCACAACCGGCGAAAGGGCGGATCGCTGACGTCCTCCATGGGCGCCAGCAAGAGGGGGAAATCATTTAGTGTTATGGGGCCGATCTGTACCACAGATAGTTTGTTTGTATTGCAAAGATAGGCATTTCGAGCTATAAGCAGCCGGGCGGTCAGGCGGATATCGTCCAGGTCTGGCTGCCGGCAAGCAGGGCGTCCAGATCTGCCTCTTTCTGTGCTTTTGACGCCTTTATCTGCGCATTCAGCTGGTCTTCATAAGTCGGCCGACTGATGTCGTACATTACGCCAAATGGCCTGGGCAAATGATGGTCCTGTTCGGGGTCGTCGAAGAAATGCACCAACAGCTGTGCTTTGAAGAAGTCCTGCTCGTCATGTACCCAGAGGTCATCAAGGCCGTACTGGTCTCCGACTTCCACTACTTCAGGTTTTAGACCATCCAGGTGAATGCCTTTGTTGTTGGCGGCGCCAAACAACAAAGGCTGGCCGTGCCTGAGGTACAAAGCTTCCTCTTTCCGGGATTTCTTGTCCGTATATACTTCGAAAGCTCCATCATTGAAGATGTTGCAATTTTGATAAATCTCCAGGAAGGAAGTGCCTCTGTGGGCATGGGAACGCTTGAGCATCTCTTGCAAATGCTTGGGATCCCGGTCCATGCTGCGGGCGATAAAGCTGCCATCCGCTCCCATGGCCAGTCCCGTCGGATTAAAGGGGTGGTCAATGCTTCCGAAGGGGGTTGATTTGGTGATTTTGTTTTCCTCCGAAGTGGGGGAGTACTGCCCTTTGGTCAGCCCGTAAATCTTGTTGTTAAATAAAAGAATGTTGGTGTCGAAATTGCGGCGCAGGATGTGAATCAGGTGATTCCCGCCTATGGACAGGGAATCCCCGTCTCCGGTGACGATCCAAACACTTAATTCCGGCCTGGTGGCCTTTAATCCCGATGCAATGGCCGCAGCGCGACCATGGATAGAATGCATGCCGAAGGTGTTCATGTAATAAGGAAAACGCGAAGAACAGCCGATGCCGGAAATGATCACGAAATTTTCCTTGGGAACATCCAGCAAAGGCATTACGGTTTGCACCTGCTTCAATATGGAATAGTCCCCACAGCCCGGACACCAGCGGACTTCCTGATCGGTCGCGAAATCTTTAGCTGTCAGCGGTTTTGGTTCTGCAATTGTAGCTTCCATGGTAGTTATAGTGCTTTTATTGGGCACCTGCAAAGGTACGGTTTCGTCTTTGTTCAGCCATGACAAGTGCCTGACCTGCAAAGATACGAATTATAACTCCACTGAAAGAGTAGGTTTTTTTGTTTTTATTTTTTAGCTACTTTTACCGCTAAAATATTGACTATGGCAAATTCCTGGAAGGAGAACATGGACCGGTGGCTTCAGGGCCCGTTTGATGAAGCGGTAAAGCAGGAGATCAAAAGATTGCAGGAGAGCAACTCCGAAGATTTAGAAGATGCTTTTTATAAGGACCTGGAGTTTGGCACCGGGGGCCTGCGCGGGCTCATGGGGGTAGGCACCAACAGGATCAACAAGTATACCATCGGTATGGCTACCCAGGGTTTTGCCAACTACTTGAATAAAACCGTAGCAGGGACCATCAAAGTAGTTGTCGCCCATGACAGCCGCAACAACAGCCGGATGTTTGCTGAAATAACAGCCGGAGTGATGGCTGCGAACGGCATCAAGGTTTTCCTTTTTGAAGCTATGCGGCCGACGCCCGAACTGTCCTTTACCATCCGGAGGCTGGAAGCACAGGGCGGGGTAGTGTGTACCGCTTCCCACAACCCGAAAGAATACAATGGCTACAAGGCCTATTGGAACGACGGCGGACAATTGGTTCCTCCGCATGATAAAAATGTAATCCGGGAAGTTCAACAGATCAAATCCATTTCGGAAGTAAAATGGGAAGGGCAACAAGAGAACATTACCCTAATTGGTAAAGATGCCGATGAGGCCTACATAGAGGCCATATGTAACTTGTCTTTAAACCACGCCGCTATTAAGAAGCAAGAGGACCTCAAAATTATCTATACCCCCATTCACGGTACGGGGATCACGTTGGTACCGGAAATTTTAAAGCGTTTTGGATTTAGGAACCTCAACATTGTAGAAAAACAAGCGACACCGGACGGCAATTTCCCTACGGTTGTGTATCCCAACCCGGAGGAGCCGGAAGCCATGAGCCTGGCTTTGCAACAGGCTGAAGCGATGAACGCGGATTTGTTGTTGGGTACTGATCCGGACGCCGACCGGGTTGCCCTTGGCCTAAAGAATAATCACGGGAAATGGGTTTTGTTAAATGGCAACCAGACCGCCGTTTTATTATTTAACTATTTAATTAGTTCACGCAGGTCACTCGGGCTGGATAAACCCAATGACTTTATCTGTAAAACTATTGTGACTTCCGATATGGTCGATGCTTTTGCCCGGGCACAAAATATTACCTGTTTGAATGTACTTACCGGCTTTAAATGGATCGCGGAAAAAATCCGGGAGAATGAAGGCCGTTTGCATTTTGTTTGCGGTGGAGAGGAGTCTTACGGTTATATGGTAGGCGATCAAACCCGCGATAAAGACGCCATATCGGCGGTAGCGTTGATTTGCGAAATGGCTGCGGTGGCAAAAGAAAACGGACATGCTTTATTTGATGAACTCATTTCGTTGTATCAAAAATACGGTTTGTATAAAGAAAGGCTTGTTTCCATCACCCGCAAAGGCATGCACGGCTCCGAAGAGATCGCTGCGATGATGGAGCGCTATAGAAGCGACCCGCCCAAACAAATCAATGGTTCGGAAGTCATCAAAATGGCGGATTACCAATCTCGCCAGGAGAAGGACCTGAAAAGCGGGACTACTTCACCGATCGAATTGCCCACTTCCAATGTGTTGCAGTTTTTCCTGGCGGATGGCAGCAAGGTGTCCGCCCGTCCTTCCGGAACAGAACCGAAAATCAAATTTTATTTTAGCGTGCGCGCTCCGCTTAAAAGCGCAGCGGATTTTGACCAGGTCAATGCCGGGCTCGAAAAACGGATTGACGCGATCATTTCAGACATGCACATCAATTCTTAACGGAGAGCTTGCGCTCCAGTGCTTCCTGGGAAGGCGTAAACGCCATGTTTTCGCCAGCTTCTTTGGGTTCGCCCCCGCATACGAAATAACGTTTCCAATACCGGTCCGTTAAATCGCTGATCGTCACCCCGGAAGAGGAGGAGGCGTTGACGAATTTGTTGTTCTGCAGGTATACCCCTACATGGGAAATGCGCCTGCTGTGGATGCGGAAAAATACCAGGTCCCCCGGCTTTAGATTTTTGATTCGTTTGATTTTTCGTGAATCCGAATATTGCTGTTGCGCGGTGCGGGGCAGCGTGGAGATACCAAAGACGATACTGTACAGCGCCTGGACAAAAGCCGAGCAGTCGATCCCGTTGCGGGATTCACCACCATAGCGGTAAGGCGTTCCCCACCAGTTGTCTATAAAAGACCACAAATCCGGGTTGGCGATCACTTGGGAAGGAGCAACCTCCAGGAACTTGGCGAATTTTCGCTGGAGCATAGAGGCGTGGATCGGATGGGCAGGCGTCGCGGGCACTTTTGACTCAAACCCCTCTACGTTATGTACGGAAGCCTTTCCATTTTGGTGAATGGAGATGTTATCGATAAAGGTCAGGTCCGAGCGGGCACTTACTTTGGAGGGAGGCGGAGCCTGTTCACGAGCGGTGTGGGAATGGCGAGTGAACGAACAAGCAGATAAAACTGTTAATGTAACAAAACAGAGTAGTTGGCTCAGCTTTGCAGTCATTTTTCGGTGATTTTTGCAATAGTATAAAAAAAACAGATAAAATGCAAGGAACTTGCGTTTTCTATCAATATTATATAACGCACATCTTGTGGAAAAATTTTACAGCCGACCCAAGGAAGATTTGTTTTAAAGTCTTTAATTTGTGGTTTTTGTATCAAATAACCTCTTATCATGCCGGAGTTTTCACATCTTCATTGTCATACGCAATATTCTCTTCTTGATGGCGCTGCCAACGTCAAAAAGCTTTATGAGAAAGCGATAAAGGATGAGATGAGGGCGTTGGCTATAACTGATCATGGCAATATGTTCGGGGTGTTTGATTTTGTGGGGGAAGCCTATAAACACAAGTTGCACCCGGAAGATAAAAACGATAAAAGTTTAAAGGTAAAACCCATAGTCGGTTGTGAATTCTATGTAGTGGAGAACCGGCATATTCGTCAGTTTACCCGGGAAAAAAGAGACCGCCGTTACCATCAGGTATTGTTGGCTAAAAATGCCGAGGGCTACAAGAACCTGACGAAATTATGCTCCCTGGGATTTATAGAAGGCCTGTACGGTAAGTATCCGAGAATAGACAAAGAACTCATTTTAAAATACCACGAAGGCCTGATTGCGACGACCTGCTGCATAGGCGCAGAGGTGCCGCAGACCATTCTTCAAAAAGGGGCCGGGGAAGGCGAAGCGGTCTTTAAATGGTGGCTGGACGTATTTGGCGAAGACTATTATATCGAGCTGCAACGGCACCAGCTGAAAGAACAAGAGCAGGTCAACCATGTGCTCTTGCAACTGGCCAAAAAGTACCAGGTGAAAACCATCGCCACCAATGACTCCCATTATGTTGAAAGGGAAGACGCCAATGCACACGATATTTTGCTTTGTATCAATACCGGCGATTTGAAAACTACGCCTATCTCTACAGATGAAGAAGGCGGCAAGGGATACCGTTTTGGTTTTCCCAATAACGAATTTTACTTCAAGACCCAGGCCGAGATGGCTAAGCTTTTCAGCGATGTACCCGAATCGCTGGACCACACCAATGAGATCATTGACAAAGTGGAATTGCTGGATTTAAAGCGGGATATCATGTTGCCCAACTTTCCCATTCCGGACGGCTTTATCAACCAGATGCAATACTTGCGTCACCTTTGTTTTGAAGGGGCGAAGGAGCGGTATGCCACGATAACCCCCCAGATCGAGGAGCGGTTGAATTTCGAGCTGGAAACCATCGAGAACATGGGCTTTGCCGGGTATTTTTTGATCGTAATGGATTTTATAAAAGCGGCCAGGGAGACCGACGTGTTTGTAGGTCCCGGGCGCGGATCTGCCGCGGGCTCGGTAGTCGCTTATTGCATTGGCATTACCAACATCGATCCCATTAAATACGACCTGCTGTTTGAGCGGTTTTTGAATCCGGACCGCAAGAGCATGCCGGACATTGACACCGACTTTGATGACGAAGGCCGCCAGAAGGTAATCGATTATGTGGTTAAAAAATACGGCCGCAACCAGGTGGCGCAGATCGTCACCTACGGCACCATGGCGGCCAAGATGAGCATTAAGGATGTGGCGCGGGTCATGGATTTGCCGTTGTCGCAATCCAATTTCCTGGCCAAGATGGTACCGGATAAACCGGGCATAAAGCTGGGCAGGGTGTTCAACGCGCCCATGGAGGGCCACCAAAGCCTGGCGGAAAAGGAAAAATTGCAGCCGGATCAGTTGGCGCTGGTCAAAAAATTGCGGGAGATTTACAAGGAGGACAGCCAGGAAGGCGCCGTGCTGCGGGAAGCCGTCAAGCTGGAAGGCTCGGTTAGAAATACGGGCATCCATGCCGCCGGGATCATTATCGCGCCCGAGGACCTCACCGACCTGATACCGGTGGCCACGTCCAAAGACTCCGATTTGTTGATTACCCAGTACGAGGGGAGTGTGATCGAGTCGGCGGGTGTCATCAAAATGGATTTCCTGGGGCTCAAGAACCTCTCTATTCTCAAGCACGCCTTAAAGCTGATCAAGGACAATCACGGCATTGACATCGACCTGGACGGTCTGCCGCTGGATGATCCGAAGACCTATGAGCTTTATCAAAATGGAGAGACCAACAGCACCTTTCAGTTTGAAAGCAAAGGCATGCAGCAACATCTCAGGGCGTTGAAGCCGGACAAGTTTGGCGACCTGATCGCCATGAACGCCTTATATCGTCCCGGCCCCATCAAATACATCCCCAATTACATTAACCGCAAACACGGTCGGGAAACCATCGCTTATGATCTCCCGGAGATGGAGGAATTCCTAAGCGAGACCTATGGCATTACCGTGTACCAGGAGCAGGTGATGTTGCTGTCTCAAAAGCTGGCCGGCTTTACTAAAGGAGAAGCGGATTTCCTTCGCAAGGCGATGGGTAAAAAATTGCATGCGGTATTGGATAAGATGAAGTCCAAGTTTATTGAGGGTTGTGCAAAAAATGGGCACAACGCTAAGATTTGTGAAAAGATCTGGGTGGATTGGGAAGCTTTTGCGTCTTATGCGTTCAATAAATCGCATTCTACCTGTTATGCTTTTGTGGCCTATCAGACTGCTTACTTAAAAGCCCATTACCCCGCCGAATATATGGCTGCGGTGATGACCAACAACCTCAATAACATTGACAAGCTGACTTTTCATATGGAAGAAAGCAAGCGGATGGGTATACCTGTGTTGGGGCCGGACGTCAATGAATCGGGGCATAATTTTACCGTTAATGCCAAAGGAGAGATTCGGTTTGGACTGGCGGGGCTGAAGGGAGTCGGTGAAAACGCCGTGGACAATATTGTGGCAGAGCGCGCGCAAAACGGCCCGTTCACCAGCATTTTTGATTTTATGCAACGCGTCAATTTGCGGTCGGTCAATAAGAGATCCATGGAATGTCTGGCGATGTCGGGTGCTTTTGATTGTTTTGAAGAGTTGCACCGGGCCCAGTATTTCTTTCATCCGGAGGGCGAATTGCAGACCGGCATAGAGCGGCTGGTGCGTTTTGGCAACCAGTCGCAGGCCAGTAAAGAACAGATGGTGGGCAGCCTGTTTGGGGAAACGGAATTGCCGGAAATCTCGCTGCCGGCGATCCCGGATTGTGATCCCTGGACACTGATGATCCGGTTGGAAAAAGAAAGAGAAGTAGCCGGCATTTACCTGAGTGGCCACCCGTTGGACAGTTATAAATTTGAATTGAAACACTACCGCTTTTCTACGATCCGTATGATGGACGAGCATATGGAGGAGATGGAGGCCAGGGCCAAAAACGGCGATGTTGTCAAGGAACGTGCTTTCAAAATAGCCGTATATGTAACCGAGGCGATGGAAAGGATTTCTAAAAAGGGTAATAAATATGGCAAGTTGCTTGTTCAGGACTACAGCGGGACGAAAGAATTGATGTTGTTCGGCGATGATTACCTGCGCTTTTCCAAGTATTTGACCACGGGCCTCCTCTTAAGCATGCAGGGCCTGGTGCAACCCAGGCAATATCGGCCGGAGGAGATGGAGTTCAGGATACAGCGGATACAGTTGTTGGATGAGGTAAAGGCCAAGATGACCGCTGAGATAGAAATTTCCGCCCTGGCAAAAACGATTACACAACAGCAGGTTCGTTTTTTAACAGATAACCTCAGCCGTTATCCCGGTCCAAGCAGTTTTCATTTGAACTTGTTTGACGGAGAAGGATCCGGAGGAAAAGTGAGCCTGCGAAGCCTCTCCAGAAAAGTAGAGATGAATGAGGAGCTGGCGCGGTTTCTGGAGGAGCAAGCCAATTTCAATATTCGTATAAATATTAACAATAACTAAGATGACAAAATAGCAGTATTTTTGCAATTGGTTTGGTTCTTGGGTGATAACAACAACAGCGTAAAGGACTTATTTATAATTTTAAAAAAAGGATTTAAAAATGGCTTTAGAATTCACAGACG
>CAYXRN010000023.1:0-31876 GCA_964467635.1 uncultured Chitinophagaceae bacterium
TTGAGGCCCTTGTTCACCCTGTGGCCCTTCCGGGCCGGTTTTACTACAACCGGTCCCCCATAAGGCTACGACCACGACAAAAATCCCTAACAAATTTACTTTTTTCATAATGCTACTTTTTTTGATTAAATAATGGGCCATTCGCAATAATAAAGGTAGCATTCAGGTGGGCCTGGAAAACGAAAATGTATGTGAGCGACAGCAGCGGGTATGCGAAACACGGAAGTTTGTATGTGAGCATCTTCCTGTGAACTAGCCACCCATGCCATAGGCGATGGATTGGGCTTCGGGTTTCACAGCGTGTGCCTGAAATTCAGGTCTTATTTCTGCTCCACCCGCGTTATCGGAAAGTTCCGTCCCGATTATTTTTAATCCTTCATTCAGAATGTTCTTTGCTGCATTTTCATCCCGGTCTAAGTGATGCCCATTCTGGCAAGTCCATTCTCGAATTGAAAGGTTTAAAGCTTGGTTTATCCAACCACAAACAGGACAAGTTTTGCTCGAAGAACAGAAGCGATGGATGGGGTTTACGCGTTGTTTTATAAAAAATTAAATTTTTTCAAAAACTCTTCTTTATAATGTCTGCTTAAGGGCAATTCTCTGCCACCGATGAAGACGGAGATGTCGCTAAAGGTATCCAGATGCTTCATGTTGATGGCATAAGAACGATGAATACGGGTAAATCCTTGGCTTCTTAATTTATCCAATACATCATTTAGAGAAAGCCGCAATACGTATTTTAAATTTTTCGTTATTATATGGGTGTAATTCCCTTCGGCCTCAATAAAATAAATCTCGTCCATAGGCACTTTATGGAACTTGTAATTCTGCTTGATAAAAACCGCTTCATTAAAGGAAAGCAGTGCTTCCTTTTGTACATCGACATGCTGTTTCTCCGGATGCAATGGAATAACTTTGGATGGAGCGTTTGTTTTTCGAAAGGCAAAATTATGCAGCGCCAGATCAATGGTAATCAGCAGGTTTCTAGGCTGGTAAGGCTTTATAAGATAGGCGGCTGGGGACGTTTTTTTGGCGCGTTCTACGGTTTCATTATCGGTAAATGCCGTGAGAAAGATAAACGGAATGTCTTTAACCGCCGTTAGCCGGCGGGCAGTTTCTATCCCATCCCAATCCCCTTTGATGTGAATATCAAGCAACATGAGATCCACTACTTCCTTTTCCGCGATACGCAATGCCTCTCTACCACAATCAGCAATACCCGCTACATGGTAATTCTCAGAAACCAATGTATCTTCCAGCCCCAGCGATACAATAGCTTCATCTTCTACAATTAATACATTTACCTGATTTGCCATCGGGCACAAAATAAATAAATAAAAAGATAAAAAATAAAAGCGGTACCTCTATTTCCCTTTATTTCCGGTCTTTCTGCTGCTATACCCTGATTCACCGCCAGGAACCCGAGGACCTCTTTCGGCCATAAGCCGGACATTCAGGGGCCGTGCCCTTCAGCGCAACAGTTTACAGTCATCAGCATCGACCTGGCCAAAAGCCGGAAAACCGTTCTCATAAAGAGCGGCACGATTGATGCAAAGGGGGCGGCCGACCCAAAACCCGGAGGAAGTAAAATTATCCGTCTATCCACCCGGCGGCACGCTCTTCAACGCATTAAAAGCCGGCTAAATATTTGAACCGTTTTTTTTAAAAAACGCAATATTAAGTCGCTTCTTATTGAAAAGTTAAAATGCTGTTTTCACCTCAACACCCGTAAACAGAGGCCACAAAAGCGTCCTGGGAAATATCACTAAGTTTGATTTCTTTGCGGAACTTAAAGCGCTGCAATTGGTAGATGACCAAATTTACCGTAAACTTGTCCTTGCATTTTTAGAAAAACACATACCATGGACTTTCAATGGAGTGAGACGCAACAACAGATTGCGGAGATGATACGCGATTTTAGCAAGAAAAACATCCTTCCTTATTTCATGGAATGGGATGAAAATCAAATTTTTCCTGTTGACACCTTGCGGGAGCTGGGGGAACTGGGTTTGATGGGAGTACTGGTACCCGATGCGTATGGAGGTTCGGGGATGACCTATCCGGAATATGTCACCGTGGTGAGTGAAATTTCAGCGGTTTGCGGGTCCATCGGATTAAGCGTAGCAGCGCATAATTCTTTATGCACCGGTCATATTCTGCAATTCGGCAGTGAGGAACAGAAGAAAAAATACCTGCCTAAACTGGCTAGCGGTACGTGGATCGGTGCCTGGGGGTTAACTGAACCGAACACAGGATCGGATGCCGCCAACATGCAATGTACGGCTAGGAAAGAAGGGGACAACTGGGTGTTGAACGGCACCAAATGCTGGATTACGCATGGCCGATCCGGTGACATAGCCGTGGTGATCGCCCGAAGCGGCGAAAAAGGCGACAGCCACGGGATGAGTGCTTTTATTGTAGAAAGAGGAACACCCGGTTTCAAAGGGGGAAAAAAGGAAAACAAACTGGGGATGCGGGCAAGTGAGACAGCGGAAATGATCTTCGACCATTGTGAAATACCCGCGGAAAACTTGATTGGAAAGGAAGGAGAGGGGTTTATCCAGTCGCTGAAAGTACTGGACGGCGGCCGCATATCTATCGCATCTTTAGGGCTTGGTATTGCCAAGGGCGCTTTCCAGGCTGCTGTAAAATACGCCAAGGAACGGCAGCAATTTGGTAAACCCATCGCGCACTTCCAGGGCATCTCCTTCAAACTGGCAGACATGGCTACCGAAATAGAGGCGGCAGAGCAGCTTACCTACCGGGCCGCGGCCATGAAACAAGCAGGAAAAAACGTAACGCGCGAGTCGGCAATGGCCAAATATTATACCTCAGAAGTAGCCGTAAAAGTAGCTACGGATGCCGTACAGATCTTTGGCGGCTATGGTTACACCAAAGACTACCCGGTAGAAAAGTTCTACCGCGACGCCAAATTATGTACCATTGGAGAAGGCACTTCCGAAATACAAAAAATGGTCATTGCCAGGGAAGCGTTGAAGGCGTGAGGACACACCTTGCGAGGTAAGGAAGCTGTGTCAGCTTGCTCACCTCTTATCCATCACCCACCGGCTGCGGTCGGGTATAGCCTGGCTCAAATCTTTCCCCTGAAGCAGGCTGACGTTCTTGATAAGGTTTACCAGTTCATGGCGATATCCTTCCGTATCTTTTCCCATACCGCCTTGTGCCAGTTCGACCGCTTGCTTATAGGTGGATTGCTGCTTAAATTCACTGCCACGCAGCAACAAACCGAACTCGGCCACGGCCGCGGCAAAGCGGAAGTTATCCGAAGCTTTTTGCCAGGACGGATTATCATTGTTTACACTTTTTGCGATCAGCCGGCTGGTGGTGTCTTTAGGATTTTTGTAACGCAACTTGATGGTCATCAGCTCGCTTGAGCCCGCCTTTGTGTCAATGATGGTATGCTGATACTTCGGTTCATCCACCGGCTCAATAAAATCAGATGCTTCACCGGCAGGAATAATTTCATACAAGGCCGTTACACTTTGTCCACTGCCCATATCACCGGCGTCTTTTTTATCATTGTTAAAATCTTCATCTTTCAGCATGCGGTTTTCGTAACCGATCAGCCGATACCCCGCTACAAGATTTGGATTAAATTCTACCTGAAGTTTCACGTCTTTGGCAATCGTAAACAAGGTACCACCAAATTCATGGATAAAGACCTTCTTGGCCTCATTGATGTTATCGATATAGGCATGGTTGCCATTTCCCTTATCGGCCAGTATTTCCATTTTGCTGTCCTTGTAATTGCCGGTACCAAATCCGAGCACGGTAAGAAAAACGCCATGGTTTCGTTCTTGTTCCACCAACTGTTCCATGGCGGCATTGCTGGAAACTCCGATATTGAAATCTCCGTCAGTGGCCAGGATTACCCGGTTGTTTCCGTTTTCTATAAAGTGCTTTTTTGCTACTTTATAGGCCAACCGGATACCGGCCCCCCCTGCTGTAGATCCGCCTGCATCCAGTTGATTAATCGCATCTTTGATTTTTCTTTTTTCGTCACCCGATGTGGAGGGCAATACCAGACCCGCAGCGCCCGCATATACGACCATGGCCACCCGGTCTTTCGGACGAAGCTGATCCACTAGTAATTTCATGGCCGATTTCACCAGCGGCAGCTTATTTCTGGCACGCATGGAACCGGAAACATCAATGAGAAAGACCAGGTTGGAGGCCGGCAGGTCTTCTACTGGAATGGTTTTGCCCTGCAAGCCGATCATGACCAGTTGATGGCTGGGGCTCCACGGGCAGGCGGCTACCTCACTGTGAATAGCTACAGGGGCATGGCCGGTCGGCTGAGGATAATGGTATTGAAAATAATTGATCATTTCTTCAATGCGCACAGCATCCTGTGGTGGCATCTGACCGTTATTAATAAAACGGCGAACATTGCTGTAGGAGGCCGCATCCACATCGATAGAAAAAGTGGAAAAAGGATGATCCAGCGGCGAACGAAAGCGGTTTTCCTCAATAGGCGCATATTCTTCCGTATTCCAGTTGGGCCGATAGTCTCCGGCGATAACAAGGCCGGGAGAAACAGCCCCCGTGATGCCGATTCGATTCATCGGATGTTTGGCCTTATAGCCAACCAGCGTCAGTTCTGCCAGGGCATCGGCAGCCGGTACCATTTGCACGTTTATCCTCCGGCGGTTATTAATTTTTATCTTCACCGTTTTATACCCGATATATTCAAACCGGAGCGTTGCTGCCGCATCAGCCCCTTCAATGGCGTAGCGACCGGCGGAATCCGTTACGGTTTGCAAATGAGTTCCTGAAACAGATACCGTAACCCCCGCTAAGGGCTGGCCGCTGTTTTTATCTGTTACGGTTCCGGATATCTTCAATTGTGCCTGTGCCGACAATAACGGGAACAACACTACGGCGGCTATGATGTACAAATGTCTTAAATTCATCTTGCTGATTTTCTAATGAGATGCAGCAGGTTGAAGATTCCATAACCCGGCGGGGGAATATCCGGCTAAATGCCCTGTTCACAGGTCATTTATGCGCTCGATTTTTGGCTGATATCCCACTTTCGCAAGTAACTATTCCGGTGCCGCGCCACAGAGAGACGATAAGAGGATGAATTCAGGCACCACCCGTCAGAAAGAATCTTGCACTATGCTTTGAGCAGGCGTACTTCTATGGTATACCCTACTTGCTGGCCCTCGCTGGCAGCGCTGCCCTGGAACGACACGACCATTTTGTTGCCATTGATCCTACAATCTATGGTGCCACTCGACAGCAAGTACCAGTCAAAGGGACCGCCATCATTATTATCATCCGGGATTACGGTCAACTTGCCCTTTTTTAAAGAATAGGTTCCCCTGCTGGATTCTGTCTGGCCGTCAGCAACACTTTTTGCCGTATAAGAGCCATCGGATTTAAACGTTATTGTGCTATAATCGCCGCCGTCGTCCTCATAGGTATTGGTTTCTTCGAATTTTTCTTCATCATCCTTCGTCTCAATAACGGTATGAACAGATTGCGCATTCCATGTTCCGACAATTTTGGCATTGTCAGGCTGAGAATTGTTATCATCATCCTTGCTACAGGAAAAAACAGCGACCGATACAAAAGCAAATAGTAAAAAAAGATATTTCATCCGCCATAAATTTAAAGGGAGTAAATCACCCGTATCTAAAGAAAAACCGGGCATTCACCGATAAAGGTAATAAAATTTTATAATATAAAACACCTGATGGCGGATTAGGCGCTTTTAGGGTTGCCTTTAGGCAGAGTTTCTTCCTGCATTGATGATCCCAAAGGAGCAGCGAACGATGAGCTTTTCATAGGCTTTAAGCAGCTCTTGGTCCGTCGTTTCACTTTCTCTCACCTGGGTAAGAGCGAATTGTTGAATAGTAACCAGCGGCAGGATCACCCGTTCCCGCATTTCAATGGATTGGCGGTCTACCGGATACTGTTCCATCAATTCCTTGTTCCCCGACAATTTCAAAAGATATTCCCTGGTCTTTTCGAATTCCCGGTGCAGCATCTTCCATATTTCACCGTATTGCGGGTGTTTGGCCATAAACGCGGTTAAGGGAAAGAAACATTTTTTCATGGACATCTCGCAATTATCCAGAAGGGCTTTAAAAAACAGCGAATTCTTATAGAGGTTCTGCAGTTCTTTCCACTTACCTGCTTTTTCCAGCTTCTCAAGGGCACTACCCAAGCCATAATAACCCGGTACATTTTGCTTCAACTGGCTCCAGGAGCCGACATAAGGTACGGCCCTGATCACGTCCAGGCTAAGCTTAGCCGTAGCACTGCGTTTGGATGGGCGGCTGCCGATGTTGGTTTTACCGTAATATTTTAAAGGACTGGCATAACTAAGATACTCCAGAAACAGGGGATTGTTTTTTAAAACCTGGAAGGCCTCATAACTGGCATCCGCCAGTTTTTGAAACAACGCTTCCTCTTTGGCATTCAACACCCGTTTCGGGCTATTGAACAGTTCATTGCTGATCCCTGCATGAATCAGCTGCTCCAGGTTGAACCTGGCGGAGTCAATAGTGCCGAAGTTGGAGGTAACGGTTTGTCCCTGAATAGTAAGCTGGATCTCACGGGAAGAAATCTGCCGGCCCATGGAAGCATAAAACTGATGGGTTTTACCTCCCCCTCTTGCCGGTGGTCCTCCTCTGCCATCAAAGAAAATGACATCTATTCCATGTTCCCTGGAAATGGCTGTCAGCTGTTCCTTTGCCTTGTAGATGCTCCAGTTGGCCATCAGATAGCCGCCGTCTTTGGTGCCATCGGAAAAACCCAACATGATGGTCTGTACATTGTTCCTTTTTTTCAGGTGTTTGCGGTAGACTTTATTTTTATACAAATCATCCATCACCCCTGCCGCCCGCTGCAGGTCATCCACCGTTTCAAAAAGCGGAATAATGTCGATATCCAAGGTGTTTTTCTTCCAGCCGCTCATCAGGAAAAATGCGTATACCTCCATCAGGTCCAGTGGCCCGGTTGCGTGGCTGATGATGTAACGATTGCACCCCTCCGGGCCATTGAATTTTTGGATGGTTTTTACAGTACGCACCGTTTTAAGGGTATCCCGGTAAAGTTCGTTTTTCAAACTTTCCGGATCGATGGTGGTGCTTATCGTGGAAAGCGCGTTGATTTTTTCTTCGTCGGAAAGCTGCTTGTAGTTTTTCGGAAGCACATCCGTGTTTTTTGCCAGGTATTCGATCATGGGCTTGTGAACGGAACTGTCCTGGCGGATATCCAGGGAGGCAAAAAACAACCCGAAAAGTTCTACTTTCCCCATCATTTCATCCACCAGATTGATAAACAGATCGTTGTGTCTCTCGGTAAGTACCTGGCGAATCTTTTTCAGGGTTTGCAGGATCTCCGCTTTGGAAATGTCTATTTTGTGTCCGGGAATGAACAAGTTGTTGTAGATCTTCGTTTCCAGCTCCACAACCAGCTCTTCCACGCCCTTGAAAGTCAACCGGCGTCGGAGATTTTTCATGTCCTGGTAATAACACCTCAGAATAGCGAAACGCAACTGCTCTGCCACCTTTAAGGTAATTCCGGCGTTTACAAACGGATTGCCGTCCCGGTCGCCACCGGGCCAGAAACCCATACGGATTAACGCAAACAGCTCTTTGGACAGGTGCTGGCGGTTCACCTCATTGACGATTAATCCGGCAGCGCGGTAAAATACATTTTCAAGATACCAGATGAGGCTTACCGCCTCATCATAAGGCGTAGGCTTTTTCTTTTTCAAAAAAGGCGTTTTCCCCAGCTGGCGGAGATAGGTATTGATCTGGGCAGGGTTATCTTTATTCAGCTCTTTGGACAGGTCGTGAATGATTCCCAGTACCTCTCCGGGATAAAACTGGGTGGGATGGGCTGTAAGTACTAACCGTACGGAAAAATCTTTCAGCTTGGCCTCCAGCTCTTTTTGTTTGCGTTCGTTGGTTACTTCGGACAGCAGGTGCTTTAAGGTGCCCGGCCCCTGCATGTCATGGATTTGGGAAAAAGCCGCGTCCTCCAGTGCATCAAAAAGCACGACCTGCCTTTCGGCATACTGTACAAAACGAAACAGTAAATCTACCCGTTCTTTTTCGGTTCCGTACGTAGTGTATTGCTTTAGAAAACTGTTGACCAGTTGTACCGGGCTCTTCTTCTTTCGATATCCCTCCTCGCAATGCAGGAGAAAAAGCGATAACAATACCCCTGTTTTCTCTACCCTGTGGAAAGGAAGTGCAGTAAATAAACTGTTGTACAGCTGAAACCGTATGCCAACCAGGTTGTTGAACAACCGCAATTGGCTGTTGGATGAAGTTTCCATAAAAAAACAATGCTTTTGATCTTTGGCTGTAAAGTTAAAAACTTTAGCTTTATTTTTCGTACCCGAAAGAAAACGGCTTCGCCGCCGCTGTCGTCCCCCTTTGCTTGTTGGGGGCAGCTCCCATCGCTACTTTCAGGGTACCGCCCTTCAGTATATCAAAATGATCGATCCAGTTTTTGTCGTAGGCTTTTCCATTCAGCCACATTTTTTGGATGTAGATATGCTCCGGGCTGTTGTCTGGCGCTTCAATCACGAATTGCTTTCCATTGTCCAACTCCAGGGTTATTTTTTTAAACAAAGGAGCGCCAAAGACATACTGGGTGCTGGCGGGACATACCGGATAGAACCCCATGGCTGAAAACACATACCAGGCCGAGGTTTGTCCGTTATCCTCATCTCCGCAATAACCATCCGGCGTAGGCCTGTAAAGCCGGTCAAGTACCTGACGTATCCAGTACTGGGCCTTCCAGGGCTGTCCGGCGTAATTGTACAGGTAGATCATGTGTTGTATGGGCTGGTTGCCGTGCGCATACTGTCCCATCCCGGCGATCTGCATTTCCCGGATCTCGTGAATGACCCCACCGTAATAACTGTCGTCAAATACCGGCGGCATCACAAATACGGAATCCAGCATATGGGCAAAAGTCGCTTCGCCTCCCATTAAGTCTATTAACCCTTGCACATCCTGAAAAACGGACCAGGTGTAATGCCAACTGTTGCCTTCGGTAAACGCATCTCCCCATTTAAACGGATTAAAAGGAGACTGAAAGGAACCGTTTTTGTTTTTTCCCCGCATCAGGTTGTGGGAAGGGTCGAAAACATTTTTGTAATTCTGGCTGTGCCGGGCATAGATGCCGATTTCTGATTGGGGTTTTCCCAAGGCTTTGCCCAAGGCGTAAATGGCATAATCATCGTAGGCATATTCCAGTGTACGGGCGACGTTTTCATTGATACCCACATCATAGGGCACATAACCGAGCTTGTTGTAATATTCCACCCCTTTGCGCGCTACCGCCGCGATCGGTCCTTCTGTATTGGCGTCTTTTTTCAGGGCGTCAAACAGCGTTTCAATGTCATAGCCCCGCAGCCCTTTGATATAGGCCCCCGCCACCACGGAAGCTGAATTGTTTCCGATCATCACATCTCTATAACCCGGTGCCGACCATTCAGGAAGGTAGCCCCCTTCTTTGTAATCGTTCACCAACCCCTTTTGCATTTCTACATTGATATCAGGATACATCAGGGTCAAAAACGGATACAAGGCACGGAAGGTGTCCCAGAAGCCCGTCCCCCCGAACATATAACCGGGAAGCACTTTCCCGTTATAAGGACTGTAGTGTACAGTATCGCCGTTTTCATCTATTTCATACAATTTTTGCGGGAAAGCCAGGGTGCGATACAGGCAGGAATAAAACGTCCGCACCTGGTCGATTGTGCCCCCGGAGACTTTAATACGGCTGAGTTTCTCATTCCATATGTCTTGGGCTTCCTTCTTGGTCTGTGCGAAGCTCTCGTCGCCTATTTCCCGTTTCAGGTTGCGTTCGGCTTGTTCAAAGCTGATAAAGGAAGAAGCTACTTTGAGATGTACTTTTTCGCCACGCCCGGTCTTAAAGCTGACTACAGCCCCTACGTGATCAGCCGTATATTCCAAGGTATCCTTCGCCAGTTGCTTGCCGTGCCAGGCGGAAGCAAAAGCAAAAGGCTTATCAAAATAGATCACAAAGTAGTTTTTAAAGTTCTCCGGTACCCCTCCGCTGTTACGGGTGGTATAGCCGATGACCTTTTGTTCTTCAGGTATAATTTTGATGTAAGACCCGTGGTCATATGCATCTATTACCACATAAGCGCTGTCTGAGCGGGGATAAGTAAAAATAAATTGCGCAGCCCTGGCCGTCGGGGTCATTTCCGCCCATACATCATGATCCGCCAGATATACTTTGTAATAGTAGGGCTTCACGGTTTCCGTTTTGTGAGAAAACCAACTGGCCCTTTCTTTTTGATCAAAAGCGAGCTTGCCGGTTACCGGCATAATGGAAAACTCCCCGTAATCATTCATCCAGGGAGAGGGCTGGTGGGTCTGTTTAAGCCCCCGGATCTGGTGGGCGGTGTACTGGTATTGCCATCCACTGCCGTTCTCTCCGGTTTGCGGCGTCCACAGGTTCATTCCCCAGGGAACCCCGATGGCGGGATAAGTGTTTCCATTAGACAAGGAAAAATCCGATTGCGTGCCCATCAAGGGGTTAACATATTGAACAGGGTTGGTTATCTCATGGATCAACTGCCCACTGCCCGCTGCAGCGAACAACAGGAAGGCCAACAAAAGAGGTGTCGTTTTTTTCATACCCGCATAATTTTGAGTCAAAGGAATTAATCGTTTTAGCAAACTTATAAAAATATCGGTACATTTTCTAACAAGTGATTTCTCATTGATTCAATTCTATTACCTTTGTCGTTTCAAAATAACGAAGTATGAAGTATAAAGAGATTGTCTCTGTTACCGGTTTGCCCGGCTTGTTCCAACTGTTATCCAGCAAAGGCGACGGTGCTATCGTTCGGACCTTAGATGGGGGGTCTACCCGGTTTGTAGCCGCGAGGTCCCATAATTTTACGCCGCTGGAAAGCATAGAGGTGTTTACCACAACGGAAAACGTGCCCTTATCCGATGTGTTTATCGCCATGAAAGAAGCAGAAGCAGAAACTCCTCTTCCGGAAGCCGATGCGAAAAACAAAAGCGAGATTTCCACTTATTTTGAAAAGGTATTCCCTACACTGGATAAGGACCGGGTATATGCGAGTGACATGAAAAAAATGCTGAAATGGTATCCGCTTTTAAAGGAATACGACCTGCTGCATTTTGAAAAGGAAGAAGGAAAAGACACCGAAGAAGCGTAACCAATAGGATCAAAACACCGAAAAAGGACTGTTTTTCCCTGATCGCTCCCCAAAAGAACCGAGCCCGCCGCTCAAAGAAACAAATACCGGGAGTTTTGCAGACCGCCACAAGCAAAAGCGCGCTCCATTATCTTCTCCATTTGATGACTTTAAAAGCGATCTGGGCGTAGCCGTCTCGCTCGTACAAGACACCCACCTTATGTTTGCCTATTTTTACGATATCAGAATAAGCCGTGCTCCGGTTTTTTTCATCAACTAAGACATTGGTTTTCCAGGTTTTTCCCCCGTTAAAGCTGATCCTCACCGTCAGGTTACGCCGGTATGCAGTATCGGCATTATTGCTAAAAGCTAAAACCGCCTTACCGTTTTTTTCTCCAAGGGTGAGCAGACTTCCCTGGCAAACAGGATCAGGCAATGCATGGTCATAATAAGTGGTGTCCCAATGCGCTCCGCCGTCTTGGCTTATCGCTACGATACGGCAGCGGGGGTGGCCCTTTTGGTTACGGATATTCATCATCAGCTTGTTGTTTATAAGCACAGCCGCCGTAGCCTCATTGCTTCCCGGAAAACTGATATTCTTACTCAGATGAAAGTGCTTTCCGTGGTCATCCGTATAATAGCCATGTGCCCTATAATCCGTAAAATGGGGCTGAGGGCCCCCTTCAGAATGATTCGCAGCCACGTATATCCTTCCTTTATATTTTCCCCGGCGAAATTGCAACGCATGCCCCGGCGTATTGGCATAAGAACGCCAGCCGGGTTTTTTCACCTGGGCGGTAATGTTTACAGGATCTGTCCAGCTTTTCCCTTCGTCCGAAGAAGTCACATACCAAATTTTCCGTTCCCCTCTGCCCCGGCGTAATTGGGTTTCATTCACATCACCCGTATTGTAAAACAAAAATACCCTGCCCTCCGGATAGGCGGGGTCCGTCAAATCAATTACCGGTGCGGGATTGCCGGCCTGCAAAGCGCCGTTGTCTGCTACGACCGACAAATCCGACCACGTTTTTCCCTCGTCGGTACTTCTGCGTACAACAATGTCTACATCACCAAAATCCGCAGAACCGGTCACCCTGCCTTCCGCAAAGGCCAGCAAATCACCATTGGGCAAACTGATCACGGCCGGAATACGATAACTCTGGTAACCGGCTGTCCCCGATTGATAAACAACACTTTCACTGGCCTTCCCTTGGTTCTGAGGATGGGCAACCTGCACCAAACAAAGCAACAGCAGTGACAGCAATAGTAATTTTTTCATGCTTAATGTATTAACAGCGACCTATCTATCACCCAACCTCTCCTTTATTTTCAAGCGCTATTGTTAATCCGCTAGAATGGATACGTTGTTACAGCATACCACCTTACGTCAATACTATTTGGTATCGTAAAATCTTGTGGTCAGATGGATTCTTTGTTTGTTCAATAGGTGAAGCATCACCAGAAACCATTCGTCAATACAGTCTCAGGTTACGTCCCTTACATCCCATCCTCGTTCCGATGGGTGGGTTTTACGCTCCGTCAAATAAACAAAAACGGACGTTTGAAAGGAAAACAGCCGCCCGGCGCGATGCAATAAGAAATCCTGATACGGATCCTTCGGCGGGCAGGGCTAACAGACACGCTGGGGCCTCCCGATGAAAAGCATTATCGGCGGCCACACACGGAGCTAACCGACTTACCAAAGCTCTTCAGATTGTCTTCTAACAGCTAGAGTCAAACGCCGAAGGGACTCAAAGGGTAAAAGGCCGGGAAGCTATTAATAGGCCGCCCTGACTTTCTCTACCACTTCTTCCACCCAGATGTATTGGGCTTCGGTTCTTCTCAGGCTAAGGTTGTAACCCGCGATAGAAATCGAAATCGGATCTCCCAATGGTGCTACTTTTACAATGCAAACTTCCTCTCCCGGTACACATCCCATTTCCATAAGTTTAAGATGAATATCATTGCGATCAGCCTCCTGGTAAAATGTAGCATGCGGCGTGGCTTCCTGAGCAAATTCACAAATTACGGCTTTATGACCGGCAGACAATTCAGATAAACGAATCATAACGATGAGTTTTGGAGTTTTGAAGGCCAATTCCTAAAGGTACTGCGCAAAGATAGGAAACTGCCACCGGATAAAGGCAAATATTTTTACCCGTCTTATGCACATTTCCAACGGCTGTAAGCTTGCTTTTCAAAAAAAATCAGAAATACTTTGTTTTTTAGAGAAAATTTATATCTTTGTAAAAGATATTGAAATTTTATCAATTAAAACGTTTTATTTCTAAATAAAATTTAACAAACACCGAATCTAATTAAACGATGATCATGGAATCTGTCAAACCACAAACCCGGTTTCCCGGACTGGTACTTCCCAAAGGATACCACCCGGCCCTGGATACCTTATCCACCGCGCATGCACTGCAACAGTTGAAACAGTTTTTTGAGTTGAACCTGGAGACGGAAATGCACTTGCACCGTGTGAGTGCCCCGCTTTTTGTTCAAAAAGGCACGGGGGTAAACGATGACCTCAACGGCATAGAGCGTCCGGTAGGGTTTGCGGTCAAAGCGATAAAAAACCTAGAGGCGGAAGTCGTACAATCGCTGGCCAAATGGAAACGCATGGCACTTGCCGAGTATGCGATCCCCGAGCAGGAGGGGATCTATACCAATATGCATGCAATCCGGGCGGACGAACAACCCGATAACCTGCACTCCCTTTTCGTGGATCAGTGGGATTGGGAAAAGCACATCCTTCCCGCCGACCGTAACCTCGCCTATTTAAAGAAGACCGTGGAAAAGCTGTACGCCATTTTACGCCGTACTGAAATATACCTTTATAAGCAATATGGCATTGAGCCCCTGCTGCCTGAACACATTCATTTCATTCATACGGAAGAATTGCTGCAGCGTTACCCGGAATTGTCGCCACAGCAAAGAGAAAACGAGATTGTCAGAGCATACGGAGCTGTTTTTGTTATTGGCATAGGGGCCGAGCTGTCAGACGGCACCCCGCATGACGGCCGCTCCCCCGACTACGATGACTGGAGCAGCAAAAATGAGGATGGCTACTACGGGCTAAACGGGGACATTCTTATCTGGCATCCGGTCTTGGAACGCGCGTTTGAAATCTCTTCCATGGGCATTCGGGTGGACAAAGCGGCGCTGCTTCGTCAACTGGCCCTCCGGGATCAAAATGAACGCCTGGAACTGCTTTTCCATCAACGGCTTTTACATGGAGACCTTCCGCTGAGCATTGGCGGAGGCATCGGCCAGTCCCGCCTGGGAATGTACTACCTCAGAAAAGCCCATATCGGCGAGATAAGTGCCGGCCTATGGCCCGAAGAAATGGTCCATCTTTGTAAAGCCCATGATATACGGTTATTGTAGTTGCCATTAACCGCTTACCTTTCCCTGCTGCTGCGGGTCCGCCGGGTGGCGGTCCTTGCGCTATTGTCGTCGGACGACCGGCGCACACCTCTGGTCTGCACCGCCTGGGACCTGCCATTATTCAAACTCCTCCTGCTCCGGGTCTGCGCTGCCCTTCGCGAGGAAGGCTGACTGGATTGTACCCTTCTTTGCGGGCTCCGGCGCTGCACTTCACGACTTCTGGCAGGCGCTGGAGCGCTTCTTTGCCGGCGCGTTCTGGTATCCTCTGAACGTTGGCTCCGATTGTTGTTCGGGCTGTTGTTCTGCCTCCTCTGAGGAGGCTGCGCTTGCCGGGAAGGCCTTCTGGTCGGGGGCGTTGCCTCCGTGCGCCTGTCGTTGCTGCCCTGTCTGGTCCTTTCAGAAGCACGGCGGGAATCGTTGGATACCCTCCTTTCAGGAGCAGTACGGCTGTCAGAAGACGCGCTAACCCTTACCCGCCTGGCCTGATGAGCTGTTGTCGCTTCGCGTCCGTCCCGGCTGATTGTAGGCCGGTAGATTTTTAAGGCGTCGCGGGTGACACGGGATTCTGACGGTCTAGCGCTATTTGATACCCGGACCGGCCGTATGTCCTGATGAGTTTGCTGCTGTACCGCACGACGGGTTGGCCCGGAAAAATAATGATGGTCATTTTGCTCATAGATATTATTAATGATCGTCGTGTTATTAATCACCGTATGATTTCGCCGCCAAGGCAGATAATAGCGGTTGATATTTCTATAGGTGATGTAACGCCCTGGTACGAAGACCCAATGACTGGCCGGAATATTAAGATTTATGTTGATGTGCATTCCCGGACCCAGCGGCGCCCAGCCATAGTAGGCAGAAGAATGACGCCAGGCCACCCAGGCAGGCGCCCATACCTCTCCCGGTATCCATATCCAGCCATAATAATCGTCCAACGTCCAGCGCCCGTAATGAAACGGCGCCCAGCCCCAGCGATAACCCGATACCCAGGTCCATCCATAATCGGAATACACCCAGTGCCCGTTGGTAGCATAAGGTCGGAAATTTCTGGGCACCCTGGGAACCCAGGCATTGCCATATCGGCCATAATTGATCCACCGGCCATAAGGACTTAAAGATTGATAAAAAAGATCAAAGGTCACGTTCGATCCTCTCTGTTCATAATCATTTGTCGCGATCGGTCTTCCCGCCATACACCCGGAAGCGGTAAACACAGCTATTAACAGAAAGGAGATTTTATATAAAGTTTTCATTTGAAACCTCCTGTTATTTAATGTTTTAAATAGAATCGGGATCATTGCTATAGAATCAATATTTGTACCAAGTGCCCTTAAGCAATCGTTTTCAGCATCTTTTTTAGGGAAAAACGGCATTATTAGAGGATGTACGGTTGCAAATAGTAAGGTTTCCCTAAAAAATGGCAGCAGTGTGCCCGTAAATCATCCCGAACCCCGCTATCTGAGCATGTCCTTTATTTCATTAAGCTTCATCAGTGCTTCGACCGGCGTAAGGCGGTTAATGTCCATTTTGTCCAAAAGTTGCCGGATCTGCTGAAAAGTTTCGGTATGGGCATCAAAAATGCTCAACTGATACTGCGGGGGGACCGTCTTTTTTAGCTTTTGTTCCACGGGTTTAGCCAGATGGTTGCCCTCCAGCTGGCTTAGAATCTCATTGGCCCTGGCAATCAAGTCAGGGGGCATACCGGCCATACGGGCGACATGAATGCCAAAGCTATGGCGGCTTCCCCCGGATTTCAATTTTCTCAGGAAAATCACCTTATTGCCCACCTCTTTATTGGCAATATGGAAGTTTTTAACCCGGTCTAGTTTATTTTCCAGCTCATTTAATTCATGATAGTGGGTAGCAAAAAGTGTTTTCGGGCGATGCTCGGTAAAATCATGCAGATATTCGACCATGCTCCAGGCAATGGAAATCCCGTCATAGGTACTGGTACCCCGCCCGATCTCGTCCAACAAGATAAGACTTCGGGTAGTGAGGTTGTTGATGATGGAGGCGGTTTCATTCATCTCCACCATAAAGGTAGATTCTCCTCCGCTGAGGTTGTCCGAAGCCCCTACCCGCGTGAATATTTTATCCGTCAACCCGATCTCCGCGCTGGCGGCCGGGACAAAACAACCAATGTGCGCCATTAAGGTAATCAGCGCCGTCTGGCGCAATAACGCGGATTTACCACTCATATTCGGCCCGGTGAGAATGATAATCTGCTGATCCGCCTGGTTCAGTACGATGTCATTCGGTACGTAAGATTCGTCACTGGCCAGGGCCTGTTCAATAACCGGATGCCGCCCCTCGACGATTTTCAGGTCTTTCTCCGCTGTAAGGACGGGCCGGCGGTATTTAAACCGTTGTGCTATGCCGGCAAAACACAACAGGCAGTCCAGCTGCGCCAAGACCTGGGCATTGCATTGGACGGGAGCAATATAATCCTGTAACTGAAGCAACAGGTTTTCAAACAGCTGCATCTCGATGACAGCGATTTTTTCCTCGGCTCCCGTTATTTTCTCTTCGTATTCTTTTAGTTCAGGTGTGATATACCGTTCGGAATTGGTAAGCGTTTGCTTGCGTATCCATTGCTCGGGAACCTTGTCTTTGTGGGTGTGGGTTACTTCCAGGTAGTAGCCAAATACATTGTTGTAGCCTATTTTGAGGGAGCTGATGCCGGTAGCTTTGGCTTCTTTTTGTTGCATGGCCACCAGGTACTCCTTTCCAGAATAGGCAATTTTTCTCAGTTCATCCAGCTCCTGGCTTACCCCATCTCTGATCAAGTTGCCTTTGGAAGCTTGCGCAGGCGGGTTTTCCACGATCTCCTGCAAGATCTTCTGCTGAATTTGCAAACAAGGATCCAGTTGTTCAGCCAAGCGGGAGAGCAAAGTGTTTTTTAGCCCTGCACACTGGTCTTTTATTTTTTTTACTTGTTTCAGTCCTATTGCCAGTTGCAATACTTCGCGCGGGGAAATCTTTTTTAACGGCACTTTAGACACCAGCCGTTCCATATCCCCAATTTGCTTCAGGCAAGGCGTCAGCATTCCTGCGGCATGCTGTTCTTTAATAAAAAACTCCACCAGATCAAGCCGTTCATTAATACGTGACAGATCTCTTAATGGAAATACCAGCCAGCGTTTTAACATGCGGGAACCCATGGGCGTCACCGTGTGGTCCAGCACATTCAACAGACAATGCCCTTTTTCTCCGGCGCTTTGCAACAGTTCCAGATTGCGGATGGTAAATTTATCCATCCATAAAAAAGTATCCTGGTCAATGCGCTGGATAGTAGCAATATGGCTGAGGTTAGGATGTTCGGTTTCTTTTAAATAATGGAGGACAGCACCCGCCGCGATAATGGCGGCCTGCATTCCTTCGATGCCAAAGCCCTTTAGAGAAAGGGTTTCAAAATGTTTCAAGAGCGTTTCGGTGGCGTAGGCTTCGCTAAAAATCCACTCATCCAACGTGTAGGTATAAAACCCTTCTCCCTCTATGCCGGCCTTGCTGCCCAGGTTGGCTTTAAAATCCTTTTGCTTGTTACGCTGGTAGATGACTTCCGCCGGATGAAAACTCTGCAGAAGTTTATCGGCATATTCCCAATCTCCCTGTGCCGCAAAAAATTCTCCGGTAGAAATATCCAGGAAGGCTATCCCACAACCGCCGTTGTCCAGATGTACGGCGGCAAGAAAGTTGTTGGCCTTGTTTTCAAGTAGCTTGTCGCTGGTAGCCAGTCCCGGGGTCACCATTTCGGTCACGCCGCGCTTCACTACCCCTTTAGCGGTTTTAGGGTCCTCCAGTTGATCACAAATGGCTACGCGATAGCCGGCTTTAACCAGCTTATGCAAATAGGTGTCCAACGCGTGATGTGGAAACCCCGCCAGTTCAACAGCAGAAGCTGAGCCGTTGGACCGCTTGGTCAGCACAATACCCAACACTTCCGATGCAATGATGGCATCTTTTTCAAAGGTTTCATAAAAATCACCGACCCGAAACAGCAAAATAGCATCAGGATATTTGGCTTTGATCGCCCTGTGTTGCTGCATCATCGGAGTCTCTTTCCTGGATTTGGCCATAGAAAAACAAAAATAAGAAATCCTTAGGGGATTAAATGCCCTTCTCTAATTTTAAACCGCATTCCGCCTGTACTTGATAGGCAGGGCTGATAAGCAGATCTGGAATTCAGAAAATTTCCTGCAGTTATATTCTGTCCCCATCCAAAAGATTGCCAAGCCCGCCAAGAATACTTCCTTCTTCTCTTCTTCCTCCCACCGAACCAAACGCAAGAATCCTGGCAGCCAGCCGGGAAATCGGCAAGGTTTGTATCCATACTTTTCCCGGACCGCGCAGTTCGGCAAAAAATAAACCTTCTCCGCCAAAAATAGAATTTTTAATGCCGCCTACAAATCGGATGTCATAAGTGATATCTTTGGTGAAAGCGACAATACAACCGGTGTCCACCTTAAGGAGTTCCCCCGCCTGCAGTTCTTTTTCAATCACATGCCCGCCGCTGTGGACAAACGTCATGCCGTCGCCTTCCATTTTCTGCATGATAAAGCCTTCCCCGCCAAAAAGACCTGTTCCCAATTTTCGCTGAAACTCAATGCCTACCGAAACCCCTTTCGCTGCACAGATAAAACTGTCTTTTTGGCAAATAACCTTTCCGCCAAGTTGTGCCAAATTCAGGGGAATGATTTTTCCCGTATATGGTCCTGCGAAAGTGACCCGCTGCTTCCCAGCAGAAGCATTGGAAAATACGGTCAGGAATAATTTTTCACCGGTCAGGATTCTTTTCCCCGCCGAAAACAATTTACCCATAAATCCCCTTTCATTGCCATCGCCAAACAAGGTTTGCATTTCGATTCCATTGGTCATCATCATGAAACTTCCGGGTTCGGAAATAACACTTTCGGCCGGATCCAGTTCTATCTCTACACATTGCAATTCTTCTCCATATATTTGGTAGTCAATTTCGTGGTTTTTCATTTTAAATTTTTAATCGCTTTGAATGAATACTTATTTTAAAGGCCTTATTGGACGACAAGGACCTGTAAATATAAGCATTTACGGCAAACAACAGGATCACCGGTCAGAGACGCCCGGAAACAGCAGCGCATAAAGTTGCTTCCCTCCTTTTAAAAACAACAAAGCTATAACCCCTATAGTGAAGCCTAAGAGGAGTTCTTTAAAAATAAAGGGGACTTCCGGAAGCAGATGATGAAAAAAATCAATCTGATGGACAAAGATGCCCCCGGAAACCAAAATAAGCGCAAAGGTCCCTAGGATGGAAAACAGTTTAATAATATACGGCAGGGCGTTTACCAGCATTTTGCCAATAGTATTAAGCAATCCTTTTTCTTTGGAATAGGCGATAAGCCGAAGCCCCAAGTTGTCTATTCTTACAATAAGGGCTACAAGTCCATAAACGCCAACCGTAGCTATAAGCGCCACAACGCAAACGGTGATGATCTGCACGGTTAAACTTTGTTCTAACACGGTACTTAGCCCAATGATGACAATTTCTATGGACAGTATAAAATCCGTGATAATCGCTGATTTGATCTTTGCTTTTTCAGCCGCCTCTTCCCCCTCTTTTGTCGGCTCTTTTAAGGTGGAATGTTCTTTTTTCCGGTGGAAAAGAAACTCATAAACTTTTTCCGCCCCTTCATAAGCCAGATAAACACCTCCGAAAATCAAAACATACTTTATGGCAACCGGCAAAAAAAGGTTGAGCAGGATGGCGATGGGAATAATGATGACTTTATTGACCAGCGATCCCTTGGTAATGGCCCAGAGCACGGGCAGTTCGCGGGAAGGAGAATAACCGGTCGCTTTTTCTGCATTCACGGCTAAATCATCCCCCAGTATGCCGGCCGTTTTCCGGGTAGCCAGCTTGCTGGCGACCGCCACATCGTCCATTAATGTGGCGATGTCATCTAAGACAGTAAATATTCCTGAAGCCATAAATTGCGTTTGACAACAAAGTTATTCGATTTTTACTTTTCTTCCTTGCAGCATTGCAAAAATAATTACGCCACGCATTATTTTCCCATTTCGCAAATCAATTTCCGGATCCTCATAAAATTAAAAAGTTAGTTTCTCAATCTTTGCCCCGGAAATGGATGGCTCTTCCGGTGAATGGTTGCTGTCTTTTTCAAAAACACCCTTTTGAACTGAAATGATCAACCCGCGATGAAAAATTTTTGCGCTCTTGCTAAACCTTTATTTTTAGCGATCCTAAGCCTCAGCCTGTCGTTTGCACTGCACGGACAAAGTACAATCGCTCTGCGGGGGGTTATAAAAGACCCTACGGGAGCTCCGGTAGCGGGAGCAACCATCTATATCGCTTCGCTTTCTATCGGCACTACTTCTGATCAACAGGGCCATTACCAAATTAAAGGCAGCTTTGAAGGAACCTATCTGGTTAAAGCCTCTTACCTCGGCTATAAAACATATCATAAAAAAATCACCTTTCAAAAAGGAAAGACTGCACATTTAAATATCTTGTTGCAGCCGGCTACAGAAAATCTTGAAACAGTAGTCGTCTCCGCCATGAGCAGGGCCAAAGAAATAGAGGCCATGGCTTTTAATGTGGATGTATTGGATACCAAAAAGCTGAAGAATACCAACCTGAGCGCGGGGGAAGCCCTGAACAGGGTGTCCGGCGTGCGGGTAAGGCAGTCGGGGGGCGTGGGATCAGCCATGAATTTGTCTATCAACGGTTTTACGGGAAAACAAGTCAAAGTGTTTATAGATGGAGTGCCGATGAGCAACTTTGGTTCCTCCTTTCAGTTAAACAACATCCCGGTAGGAATGACTAAAAGAATCGAGGTTTATAAAGGTGTGGTGCCCATCAGATTGGGTGCAGACGCTCTTGGCGGCGCCATTAATATCGTGACCAACAAAGTCAAAAAAACACATCTGAATATCTCCTACTCTTATGGTTCTTTTAACACCCATCATACCACTTTGGATGCGGCCTATGTAGCTAAATCCGGATTTACAGCCCGTTTAAGCGCTTACCAGAACTATTCTGCCAATAACTATTGGATGGATGATTTAAGAGTTGCCGACTTACAAACCGGTAAATATTATCCCTATCAACGCATTCGCCGGTTTCATGATACCTATCACAATGAAACCGTTATAGCAGCGCTTGGCCTTGTCAATAAAAGCTATGCAGATGAGCTTTTGTTTGGAATCACTTTAGGAAAAAACTATGATGAGGTGCAGACGGGGGCCAGGGTAGAAAGCGTTTTTGGTTCCTGGTACACGAAGGGCAATATCATCATGCCAACTTTTAAATACCAAAAGGACGGGTTTATACTGGATAACCTGAAGGTGAATATAACCGCCAATTATAATTTAGGGGAAGAAAAAATTGTAGACACCCTCAACCGCCGTTACAACTGGTTAGGCAACTATATCGCCTATAAAGAACCCGGCGGGGAACGCAATTACAGCCTTTATGAATACCGAAACAATACCGGGGTCCTGACCGCTAACCTGAGTTATAAAATAAATGCCAAGCAAACACTTTCTCTTAGCGACGTAGCCAACACATTCGACAGAAAAGGCAGCGACAGGCTTGACAAAGAAGATGAAATATACCAACAGCCCAAAAAGACCTTTAAAAATATCTTGGGGTTAGGCTATCGCTATCAGGACAAAAAATGGAGCACTTCTCTTTTTGTAAAGCATTATACCCAAGTCAATACGTATGCGCAATCCTACAATCCTTCCGGGGAATATGGAGACATCGCTTTCAGAAACCGCAAAAGCACATTCAGCAAGATAGGTTACGGCATAACCGGAACGTATTTTTTTACCGGGAACTTCCAAATAAAAGCTTCTTATGAAAAGAGTTACCGCCTGCCTTCTGCCAATGAACTCTTTGGTAACTTAGTTACCCTGGAAGGGAACATCGCATTAGCCCCCGAGACAAGCAACAATTATAACCTGGGCGCGAGTTACGCCACCCCCTATAAAAAAGACCACCGGGTAGAGGTAAGCCTTAATACCTTTTATAGAGATGCCGATGATTTTATCCGTCCCCGGTTAAACAACAACCAGACGATGCAGGTGATGGATAACCTCTTCAGCGTCACCAATTTGGGGGTGGCTGCAGAAGCAGGGTACTCCTATAAAGACGCGTTTTCTATCGGTGCCAGCATTACTTATCAGGAGTTAAGGAACAACACCAAATACGTAGCCGGGCAAACGACGGAAAGCATTGTCTACAGAGATCGCATCCCTAACATGCCCTACTTATTCGGCAATATGGATGCCACCTACGGTTTTGCCAGTCCGATAAACAAAAGCGACGATGTACGCATCGGCTACAACATGATTTACGTTCATTCTTTCTTTTTATTCTGGCCAAGCCTGGGCAATAAAAAGTTTGATGTTCCCTATCAGATTTCACACAATATCAACATTACCTACACGCTTGGAAAAAAAGACAACATGCAATTAACTTTTTCCTGCCGAAATATAACAGACAACAAGTTATACGACAACTTTAGTTTACAAAAGCCCGGAAGAAGCTTTTCCGGTAAAGTGAGCTATTCTTTTTAATCAATCATAAATCAAATTTTCCCATGAGAAAAATTAATTTTTATTTCCTCAGTATTCTCATTGCCGGCCTTACGGTTGCGGGCTGTACCAAGGATGACAATGTCAAAAAGGTGGACGACGAACAGAGGGCTGGCAGCGCGCAATTCGTTATCGCAGCCAAGCCTCTGGCGGCAGACGGCGTAGCCGATTACCTGCTGACGGCAGACAGCCTTTCGGGCGGCAGCATCAGCCTGTTGGGCAACGGCATAGAACAGGATGGCACCTATCGTTATTACGTGACAAACAACAACAAGTTTTTTAGCCTGTTATACGGTCAGGGCAATCCAGGGGCTGTAACTGCTTATGAACTAAGCAAACAGGGCGCATTGGTAGAACTAACGGATTTTCAATCGGAAACCGTCGCTGCTTTTACTGCGGTGGATGAAGACATTTTATTGATGGATATTCCCCGGGACGGCTCCGCTATGGCTACATGGTACAGATTGAGTACGGAATCCTTGACCTTTGTTGACCAGGGCCAGGTGGATGTTTTTAAATTGACCGGTAATGGGGAGCAGGCTTTTTTTACCTGGATGGAACAAGTAGGTGATTATGTTTTTGCCCCTTTTATGAGCATGAAGATGTGCTGCAATGATGAGTGGGGAACAAAATATCCTGATAGCGCGTGGATTGCCGTTTTCAACTACCCGGAAATGACACTTAAAAAAGTGATCAGGGATGACCGCACCAGCTTTATCGGTAAATATTTTACCAGTGGTATTGAGCAGGTCGAAAACGGAGATGTATATGCTTTTTCCTCTTCTATAGCCGATGATAACAACAAAATCACAACCACCAAACCTTCCGCTATTACCCGTATAAAAAAGGGAGAATTAGCATTCGACCCTTCTTACTTTTTTAACTTAAAAGAGGCTTCCGGCGGTTATTATGCCACGGAGAAGACCTATGCGGGGAACGGTAAATTTATCATGCAGATGCGTCCGGTTACCGATAAAGCAGCATACGCGTCAGGCAAAAAACTAGCGGTGGTGGATGTATTCAACCAAACCCTCACCTGGATAGATGGATTGCCAGCTGTTTCGGACATTATTCATGTTTCTACCAATAATTATGTTTCCGAAGACGGCGCTATTGTTTACATAGGAATCACAACCAAGCAAGGCAGCTACGTATACAACATCGATGTGGCTTCCCAGACAGCGACACAAGGCCTTGAAATAGACGGTGGCACCATTACCGCCATCAGTAAACTGGAAATTGCCGAATAAATTTTACCCCGGCCGGACAAGAATCCGGCCGGGCCTTTTAAATCCAAAAAAATGGACTATGCATTATTTAAAATTTGTCTGGCTTTTCTGCATGGCGGTATTAGGTCTTATTGGTACCTGTCAGGCCCACGCCTTATACATAGATACCCCATTAGAGGGATCGGTGGGAGAAAAGCATGATGTAAAAATATACTACAGCGAGTTTGCAGACCGTACAAAAGAAAAAGTAAGCGATTGGTTTTCTGATGTTGCCGGCTGTACCCTGTGGCTTATTCATCCCGATGGCAGCCGGACGCAGTTGGAAACCACCGCATACAATGATCACCTGCGTGCCGGCTTTATTCCCGGGCAAAAAGGAATTTACCGGCTGGAAATAAGTCATACAACTGCGGAAGTTCCCAAAAAGACTGCATTTCAGTTCAACGCCTTTGCACGGGTGAATGTAGGAGAAGTAAAGAAGGGGACCGATGTTTCTTCTGAACAAGCAGGTTTTGCCTTGCTTCATGTCAGCAGGCCCCGGGATAAGAACAAAAAGTTCAAGGTACTTTTAAATGGACGCCCCGCGGCGGATATTGAGGTGAGTTTATTTTTTCCTTCAGGCAAAACCAAGCCGTTAAAAAGTGATCAAGACGGTTTGCTGCATTTTACTTCTGATGAAAAAGGCATTCACTTTCTAGAAGCTACACGCTTTGAAAAGGATCAGGCGGGAAAAACTAAACGAGCAGCCTACTCCTCTTTATGGCGATGCGCTACCCAAAAAATCGTTTTCTGAAAAAGTCTTAAAAGCAAAACATGACCACCTTGTTATTCTTCTTCGTGCTATCGGGCTTTTTTCTATTTTACAACACCTCAAAAAGAGCGGTGCTGAACCGGGCTTTTCTTCTGGAGCAACTGGCCCAGGACAACCCGCTTGCCAGCAAAGCTACGGGAGCACTTTTGCTCCTTCTCTCCCTGGCGGGGAGTATGTTGTACTGGGGGGTCAGCTCGGGAATTTTTGCTTTTCTTGTAGTGCTGACGACGGTGGGAAGCCTGGTCATTCTGCTCGCTCCGCTGCGCTATCTGAGCTACAAGTTAATTGCGCTTTGCTTTATTGCATCCCTTATCGTGGAATTAATTTTTACCTAATGCCGGCAAATAAAAAATACCTGACAAAATCACCCTGGCAACGGTTTGCAAAAATAACGGCCGGGTTTATCGGGGGCTACCTGGTAACCCTTTCACTTTTTATGACATTGTCGTTTTGGTTGGATCACAGGGCCGTTCTTTTAACCTTAAGAGCCGTTGGTTTTATGCTCTGGGCCGGATTGTTAATTGTCGCTTTCTTGGCAAAAAACGGCTGGAAAGTATGGGGCCTTTATCTGCTAGTGACCTTGCTGTTTGCCCTTTTGATTTATCTAGGAAAAACATATAACCCGATAGCTTAATACAAATGAATAAAAGAAATTACAATATCCTGTTTCATACCCATACCCTTAGTGGCATTATCATCAGTGTGGGACTGTTTGTTATCTTCTTTGCCGGTTCTTTTTCCTTTTTCCGGGATGAAATAGTGGCCTGGGAACGCAATGAGCCGGTTGAAAAAGCAGCGTTGCAGCAAATGGACCTCAACCGGATGCTCCGGCATCTTGATCAAAAATATGAGCTGTATAGCCGGGATATTTCTTTTACCCAATATTATCAAACGAACCGGATCGGCACCAGCCTTTCCACGCCAAAAGACACAAGCATGGAAGGAGGGCGGGAGTTCTTTTATACTCATATTGACAACATGAAGTCCTCCTCCTATGCCGAGAATTATTCAATAGGGGAGTTGCTATACCGCTTGCACTTTTTCGCCCAGCTTAACTTTTTTGGCCGGTCCGGATATGCATTGGCCGGCCTGGTTTCTTTCTTTTTTCTTTTTGCTATTGTAACGGGTTTATTAGTTCACTGGAAAAAAATAGCGGCAAACTTTTATTTGTTCCGGCCGCGGGCCAAGTGGAAAACAATATGGACGGATGCCCATACCGCATTGGGAGTGATTGGCTTTCCCTTCCAGTTTATGTACGCGGTAACAGGGGTCTTTCTTATTTTTGGCAGCATAGCCATGGGACCGGTTGTAGCTTCCGTTCTCTACGACGGAAATGCCAAAGACATGTACAAGGATCTGGGGCCTGCGACACAGACCTATCCAATGGCCATGGCGAAAACGCCGGAAGCGCCTGATTTGAACGCTTTTGTCGACCGGACCAAAGCCGGCTGGGACCATTTTCGGGTAACCTCCGTAAAAGTAATCAACTACGGGGATGCGAATATGCACGTGGCTGTTACAGGCCATCCCACGTATGGAGAATCCCTTACCGGGCAGGGCAAAAAGATATTTAAGGTAGCTACCGATGAAGTCGTTTTTCAAAAAAGTCCGTATAACGCCACCTATTATGACGCATTTAACGGGCTGATTGACCGGCTGCATTTTGGTGACTTTGGCGGACTGGGGCTGCGGATCATTTATTTTATCTTAGGCATTGTTTCTTGTTTTGTCATTATCTCCGGCATCCTCATCTGGCTGGTGGCCAGAGATAAAAAACAGGTAGCAGCGAAAAAACGAAAATTCAACAGGTGGATGGGGCATGTATTTTTAGCCTCCTGTCTCGGAATGTTTCCCGCGACGGCCTTTACCTTTTTAACGGTAAAGCTTTTTGTCTCCAGCTATGATGCGTCCAGGATGGACCTGATTTACCACCTCTTCTTCTATTCCTGGCTGGCCCTCATTGTTTTTTTTACCTTTAAACGCGATAATTACCTGACCAACAAAGGATGCCTCATCCTTGGAGCCGGTTTAGGTATCCTTGTTCCGGTAGCCAACGGTATGATCTCGAAAAACTGGTTGTGGCAGACTTTCTCCCAAAGCCACTTTGATATCTTTTTTATTGATGCCTTTTGGGTAATGCTTTCGTTTGTTTCATTGGTCATCGCCCTTAGCCTTAAACGAAAAAACGAAGTTTCGCAAGTTGGCAAGGTAAAGCGAGCACCTCAGCGGCAACCGGCATAGAAAATTGTCAGGCGGCCTTTCTTCGTTTGGCCCTGTTTTTAACGAGCTCAACCAGAATAGGCACCAGGGAAAGAAGAATGATCACTAAAACCGTTAAGCTAAAATTATTTTTAACCACCGGTATGTTGCCGAACAGATAACCGGCAGCGACAAAAAGTCCAACCCATAAAGCCCCCCCGAAAAGATTGTAAAAAATAAAGCGGGAATAATTCATGGTGGACGCGCCGGCCACGAAGGGCGCGTAAGTACGGACAATGGGGACAAAACGGGCGATAACAATTGTTTTTCCCCCGTATTTTTCAAAAAAGTCTTCTGTTTTCCTAAGGTATTTCAGCTTGAATATCCGCGCATCTTCTTTGAAAACACGCGTCCCAAAATAGGCGCCGGCCGAATAATTTACGGTATCCCCCAATACGGCCGCCACAAAGAGCAGTCCGCCGAGCAGGTAGGGGTTCAGTGCTCCTGTCGCAGCCAAAGCCCCCGCTGCAAACAAAAGCGAGTCCCCCGGCAAAAAGGGGGTTACGACAAACCCGGTTTCTGCAAAAATAATAAGGAATAAAATAGCATAAGTCCAGACCCCATAATTTTTCACGAGCGTCAACAGGTGATCATCAATATGCAGTATAAAATCTATCAAAAACTGAATCGAATCCATAAGCGGGTTTTAAAAAGAGGCGAATTTAAACCAAGTAACTCTCTCTTTGCCGCAAAAATTGCAAATAAAATGGTAATTTATTGGACTGCGTTAGTTAAATATTCATCCACCAACCGGTTCACTTCCGCTATACTCACGGGCGCCTTCTTGTCGGCCAGATCAATGACAACGGCATAACCAACGCCGTTACCCGCCTTTTTTACCGCATTGACCAGCTGCTGCTGATCGCTGCGTTGCCGGTAACCATCTGCAGACCAGCTTTCAAAAGTACAAAGGCAGCCCAGCGAAGGGGTTTGCGGGAAGTAGGTGGTTCCTTTGTAGTAGTCTGGGTCGATGGTAGTGCCGTGGGCGATAATCGCTGTTCTGCCGGCTTCACCGGCAAAAAAGCTGTGGTAGATGGCGGGATAGGTTCTCCAACTTTCAGGCAGCAGTATCTTGTATTTCTGCAGCTCCCAGGTGGTATCCATGCCCGGGGGCCTGGAGATGATAAAGCTGTCCACAGGTATCTCAAAAGGCATAGACAATTGGATGTTCGTGGTAGGTCCGATAAACCTGCTGTTAGAAACATCAAAGCCAGACATGCGGTAGATGCCCTGCGGGGTATTGCCGTTGGTCAGGTAAAAGGGCAGGTTGCTGACGGAGAGCGCCAGTTGCGGAACGGAGAACAACCGTCCTAAAGAATCCCTGACAAAAGTACCGTCCGGCTTCCTGACAATCACCCGGCCCGCATACTTCCTGTCTGGCCGCTGGAAGCTGTAAAGCACCGTTAACCCCGGCGCGAATTGCAGGCTGAGCAGGTCCGCCATGGGCGGCCGATTGGCAGGCGCCTTAGGGGAAAGCCGGTCAGAAAGCATCCGAAGGATTGGGCCAGCGCGTTTTCCCTGAAACTTTCGTTTGAGTTCGCCAATGACCATTTCCCGGTATTGTTCTTTGTTGTACTGTAACAGGTATTCCGCACTCATAGCGAATATCTTGGGATTTTCCGTATCCAGCAAAAGCCGGGACACCTGGGCTGTAAAAGAATCGGGCCAGTTGGTATAAACCACCTCCAATAGCCCGCGTTGAAAAGAAATGCTGCATTTGTTTACCTGTTGGAAAGCATAGGTCAGCCGTTGTTTAACAAATGCCGATTTATAGCCGATTAGTTCCATCGGCCAGAAAGCGCTTTTAAAATCGTATTGCCCCTGCGGCTGATCTAAAGAAGCCGCCAGATTGCTGTTGATGCTCCACTTTATCAAGGCGTCATGGAACTCCGCCCGAAAATCCGCTGTGGTAAAGAAGTACTGCACCGGCTTGTTTTGCGCGGACACAACAGTTGCAAAAATGCCCAGGAAGAGAAAGCAACACATTCCGGCTTTAAAAAAGGAAATTCTTCTTTGGGAAATTAAAATCATAAGCACCTCCTTTGATCAGGGCAGAATGGCGTGCCAGTTATTGCCTTCGGCATATTCTTTACAAAGGGCGTTTCTTTCCTTAAGCAGATCGGTCACCCATCTTTTTACGCAGCGGCTGTTAAAGTTCAGGGAGAATGTCTTAGGAGGGAGCTCATAGGAAATATGGTCCATAACAATGGTCCCATTCTCAATTCCCGTTAAATAAACTTCATGGGAGAACTGTTCAAACAAATCTTTCTGGAATTCCATTTTAAGATAGCCGGGAGCTTTCATATCAGTTACCTCAACAGCTATTTGCCGTACCTTCCGGCCAAATTTCCCCTTCCAGGAAACGTGATCCCGCGGGTCGAGTAATCCGCTGTATTTACCAAGCACCGGGACAATATTGTGTTTCTCAAAATGGCGCTTATGCAGACTCACACAACGCTTCAAATCGAAAACCCGTTGTATGGGCGCATGGATAAGGGTCGTAAATTGTAACTTCGGCATAGCACAAAGGTATTAAAAACAACAACCTTTATGCCTCTTCCGCTTTTTGCTTTTTTAAATACCGCTTGCGATCTTCTTCACTGAGCAATATTTTCCGTATCCTGATGTGTTTGGGGGTTACTTCTATGCATTCGTCCTGCTGGATGTACTCCATGCATTCCTCCAGTGACATTTGAATTTTGGGGGCAATACGGGAAGCGTCATCACTGCCGCTGGCCCGCATGTTGGTCAGCTTTTTCCCTTCTACCACATTGATCACCAGGTCACCGGGGCGAATATGCTCGCCGATCACCTGACCGGCATATACTTCTTCGCCGGGATCGACAAAGAAGGAACCCCGGTCTTGTAATTTGTCCAGGGAATAAGCAGTAGTGGTGCCGTTGTTTTTTGCAATGAGTGTTCCGTTTATGCGGGAGGCAATCGCTCCTTTCCAGGGCTTATATTCCGTAAACCGGTGCGACATGATGGCCTCCCCGGCGGTAGCAGTCAACATTTGGGAACGCAAGCCGATTAATCCGCGTGATGGAATTTCAAATTCCAGGTGTTGTACTTCTCCTTTAGATTCCATCACCTGAAGCTCCCCTTTTCGCTGGGTGACCAGGTCGATGGCTTTGCCGCTGTAGGTATCCGGAACATCTACCACCAGCAGTTCAAAAGGTTCACATCTTTTGCCGTCCAGTTCTTTCTCAATGACCTGGGGCTGACCCACCTGAAGCTCATAGCCCTCGCGGCGCATGGTTTCTATCAGCACACTTAAATGCAATATTCCCCTTCCATACACCAGGAAGCTGTCCGAATTATCCGTTTCGATCACTTTCATGGCCAGGTTTTTTTCCAGCTCTTTTACCAGGCGGTCACGCAAGTGCCGACTGGTAACAAATTTACCGTCCCGGCCAAAAAACGGCGAGGTGTTGATGCTGAACTGCATGTTCATCGTCGGCTCATCTACGGCAATAACCGGCAACGGTTCGGGGTGTTCCCGGTCGGCAACGGTATCGCCAATATTAAATCCGTCAATGCCCACTATGGCGCAAATATCTCCGGCGGTTACTTCCGCCACCTTCTTTTTGCCCATGCCTTCAAACACATACAATTCTTTTACCCGGGACAGCGGCTTTTCTCCATTAGCCCGGCAGAGGGTAACGGTTTCTCCTTCTTTAATCCGCCCCCTTGAAACTTTACCCACGGCAATCCTTCCCAGAAAGTTGCTGTAATCCAAAGAAGTGATCTGCATTTGCAGGTTTCCCTCTTCGACTTTAGGTTCGGGAACCTTTTCTAATATGGTATCTAACAGCGGCGTAATATCTTCAGAAGGCGTTAAAGAAGTATTGAACCAGCCTTGCTTAGAAGAACCAAAAAGGGTAGGGAAATCCAACTGTTCCTCGGTAGCGCCCAGGTTAAAAAACAGTTCAAATACCGCGTCATGAACTTCATCCGGCCGGCAGTTGGGCTTATCCACTTTATTAATCACTACAATAGGATGCAGGTCAAGCTCTAGGGCTTTCTGCAATACAAAACGGGTTTGGGGCATGGGCCCCTCAAAGGCATCTACCAAGAGCAAAACCCCGTCTGCCATTTTTAATACCCGCTCTACCTCTCCACCGAAATCAGAGTGGCCGGGGGTGTCTATCACATTTATTTTTACGTCTTTATAGAAAACACTGGCATTCTTGGAAAAGATGGTGATTCCTCTCTCTCTTTCTAATTCATTGCTGTCCATAACCAGATCGGTCGTCTCTTCATTTTCCCGGAATACCTGCGTCTGGTGCAGTATTTTATCTACCAGCGTGGTTTTCCCGTGATCTACATGCGCAATAATAGCAATGTTCCTGATGTTCATAAGCGTAAGCCCTCTTTTTTTGAAGGGCGCAAAGG
>CAYXRN010000024.1:0-30219 GCA_964467635.1 uncultured Chitinophagaceae bacterium
CTTACAAGGCTTAATAGTAAATTAGCCAACATCACTGCCCAAATCTGTATTTCTAAATATATGATGAACGCCAGCCTGGATTATGCTTTAACATTAAGCAGGCTATATTTTTTCGGGGAAACAGCGGTAAATAAAGAAGGAGCGCTGGCTACTGTTAACGGGGTTTTGATGGGAGTAGACCGGCATGTGGATATTTCTTTGTTGTACAGGAATTATTCCAAAGAATATGCTGCATTGTATGGCGCTGCTTTCGGCGAAGGAAGTCATCCGCAAAATGAAAGCGGGCTGTACCTGGGTGTTGCACTGCGCCCTGCCGCACACTGGCAGGTCAATATGTATTCGGATTTTTTCAGATCACCCTGGCTTCGGTACAGGGTGGATGCCCCTTCTTCGGGCAGTGAATATTTTTTGCAAACCAGTTATATTCCTTCAAAAAAATTTAAAGCGTATGTACGTTACCATTATAAACAAAAACCAATTAATCTGCTAAAAGATCAACCGATGGCTGAAATAACAGATACCCGCAAACAAAATCTCCGGCTTTTCACAGAATGGACAATCTCCGGTTATTTCAGGACCAGGAGCCAGGCAGAATGGGTGCATTTTGCCAAAGGAGAGACACCTTCTGAAAATGGATTTCTGATTTATCAGAATGTCAGATGGAAAACCAATAGTATCTGGAGCGGCAATTTCAGAGTGGGGTATTTTAATACAGACGGTTATGATTCCCGTATTTATACTTTTGAAAATGATGTACGTTATGCCTTTTATATTCCCTCTTTTTATGGAGAAGGGTTACGGACTTATGTCAACCTCCGGGTCAATCTTGCACGTAAACTCAGTCTCTGGACAAAAGTAGCCCGTACCTGGTACTTCGACAGAAATACGGTGGGCAGCGGCTGGAATGAGATCAACGGCAACAAACGTAGTCAGATAACCATAGAACTGATCTGGGAAAGATGATCCTGTTTCCTCACACCTTCTTTTTATACGCCAATAGCGCAATGCTATTAATTGCTACGGCAAATCCTGCAATAATATAAAAAGCCATTTGCACATCCCGCCAGCCGCTTCCTTTCAGCATTACCATCCGTATCACTTTTATAAACCAGCCAATGGGATTGAACCAGGTCAGTCGCTGCGCCCATAGCGGCATACTTTCTATGGGGGTAAATAAACCGCTAAGCAAAAGAAGTATGACAAAGAAAAACCAGGTGATAAACAAAGCCTGCTGCTGTGTCTGTGTGCGGGTAGAAATAAGCAGGCCCATACCCAGCATGACGACCAGGTAAATAGCCGCAAATGCAAACACCAGCCACAGGCTGCCGATAAAAATAAGGTTGAACAACCACCAGGCGAAAAGCAATCCCAGCGCCAGCTCTACCAGAGCGATGATCCAGAAAGGCAGCAATTTACCGACTATAAAATGCAATTTTTTAATCGGCGTTACATTCAATTGTTCCATCGTGCCTATTTCCTTTTCACGAACGATATTCATACCGGATAAAAAAGCGCCGATCATGGTTACCAAAACCACCAAAATGCCCGGTACCATAAATTGTTTATAATCCATATAAGGGTTGTACCAATAAGCATTTGTAATTTCTATACCGGTTTGTTCGACAAATTCCGATTCGGGTTTTCCCATCCATTCCAAACGAATATGATTGTTGAAATCTTTTAAAATACTTTGAATATAACCCGCTGCAATTCCGGCTTTTCTTCCCGTAATGGCATTGACCAGTATCTGGATATCCTGTTGGTTTTCTCTCACCAGTTTTTTTTCAAAGTGCGGGGGAATGACAAGTACAAGATCGGCATTGTTGTTTTCAATATCCTCCATCGCACTATTCATATCCTGTTGATAAGCATTCAACCGAAAATAACCGGAAGCGGTTATTTTATGAATAAGTTGTTCCGACCAGGACGAATGATCCCGGTCTATCACATCTACAGCAATGTTTTTAATCTCATAGTTAGCCGCATAAGCAAGCACCACAAGTTGAATAACCGGCAAAACAAAAATGATCGGCAACATTCCTTTGTTGCGGAATATTTGTAAAAATTCTTTTTGTAATATAAACAGGATCGTCCGCATCAGCTTAGTCTTATTTTAAATTTCCTGATACTCATGCCAATAAAAAATAATGTCATGACCAGTAATATCAATGTTTCTTTCCATACCTGTATCCAGCCTGTTCCTTTCAGCATCAGGTCTTTTAAAATTATAATAAACCACTTGGCGGGAAATATATTGGCCAGCCATTGCAAAGGCCAGGGCATACTCTCCAATGGGAAAATAAATCCGGATAGCAGTACGGTTGGCATCAACAAACCGCCCAATGAAATCATCATGGCAGTCTGCTGACTGTCCGTCATCGTAGAGATTAATATACCTAAGGATAAAGCGGTCAATATGAAAAGTAAACTTTCACCTAACAATAACAACAGGCTGCCGCGTACCGGCACGTGAAAAAGAAAATAACCAAAAAATAAAATCAACAAAGCATTGATAAAAGATAATAGGATATAAGGAGCGATCTTTCCTATAATAATTAAAGACGGACGCAAAGGCGATACCAGTAATATTTCCATCGTGCCTGTTTCTTTTTCTTTAGTGATGGTGATGGCCGTCATCATGGCTGAAACGAGCATTAAAATCAAAGCCATCAGTCCGGGTACAAAACCATATACGCTTTTCATCCCCGGATTGTACAGCATTCTTATTTCGGGTATCATTTGCAAAGGCACGGCTTGCGTTTGACTTACACTCTGTTGAAACTGGCGAATAATAGCCGTAGCATAATGTACCAAGGTCGTTGCGGTATTCGGATTAGAGGCATCTGCTACCAGCCTGAGTTGTGCCTGACCCCTGAAAATATTTCTTCCAAAATTCGGTGGGATAATCAATACAAGGCTTTCTTCATCTTTTCTAAAAGAGGCGGATAGGCTATTTTCATTTGGCAACACCCGGACCACTTCAAAATATTCAGAAGCGTTAATTTTCCGGATCAGTTGTCCGCTGTACTGATCATGCGCTTCATCCACAATGGCTATCCTTGAACTACCAACATCGTTACGAATAGCATAGCCGAAAAGAACGATCATAATGACCGGCATACCAAAAAGAATGAGCAGCGTGCGCTTGTCACGGAAGATATGGTAAAATTCTTTTTTTATAAAACGGATAAAAGTCATCATGATCAACTATCTGACAAGTTTTAAAAACAATTCATTCATTGAAGCGACATGGTATTCCTGTTTTAATTCTGATGGTTTACCCAAAGCCGTTATTTTTCCGCTCACCATCACAGATACCCGGTCGCAGTATTCGGCTTCGTCCATGTAATGGGTGGTTACAAAAACGGTAACCCCTTTGTCTGCCGCTTCATAGATCATTTCCCAAAACTGCCGTCTTGTGATGGGATCGACGCCACCGGTCGGCTCATCCAGAAAAACAATAGCGGGATTATGGATAAGCGCAACAGAAAAAGCCAGTTTTTGTTTCCATCCCAATGGCAAACTACCTACCAGAGTATCGGCTTCTTTTTGTAATTGTAATTTTTGAAGAAGGTTTTCGGTCTGTTGTTTGATTTCTATATTTTGTAATCCATAAATTCCTCCATAAAACCGGATATTTTCTTTGATGGTCAGGTCTTCATAAAGAGAAAATTTCTGGCTCATATATCCGATATTTTTTTTGATCTCATTGCTTTGGGTAAATACATCAAAACCTGCTACGGATGCAGCGCCGGCAGTAGGATGCAGCAGGCCGCATAACATGCGTATAGCGGTAGTTTTGCCCGCGCCATTGGCTCCGAGAAAACCAAATATTTCTCCTTTGTTTACCTGGAAGCTGATGGCATCTACTGCGGTAAATGAACCGAATTTTCGGGTCAGTTTATCCGCAGTGATCGATGGTGTCTGTGATGCGCTCTTCATTCGTTTATTTTTTGTCATTCATCAGCGCCATAAAACAATCTTCAATACCGGCCTGAATTTGTTTGATTTGTAATTGTTCATATTTATTTTGATGCAAATAATTTTCGAGTTCGGATAGTTCACCGGTTTCTTTTAGCGTTACATGAATGTTTTCTCCAAAAGGATAACAACTGTCTGTAGCAGAAAAATTTTTTAGATCCCGGAGCAGCCTGTAAGTGTCATCGGCCTGTACCGCCCAAAGCGGCTTATTAAATTTTTTGATGATCCCTTCCGGGGTATTGACATCCATTAATTTTCCGTTTTGCATCAGCGCCACACGGTCGCAAAGCGAAGCTTCATCCATATAAGGCGTGGATACCAGGATGGTCATACCCTGATTTTTTAATTGTTGCAGGGTCTCCCAAAATTCCTGTCGGGAAACGGCATCCACTCCGGTAGTGGGTTCATCCAGAAATAAAACTTCAGGACTGTGTACCAAAGCACAACACAAGGCCAGTTTTTGTTTCATTCCTCCGGACAAAGCGCCTGCTTTTCTTTTTTTGAAGGGTTCGATTTGTTCGTAAATACTGCGGATATTTTCATAATTTTCTTTAATAGTAGTGTTGAAAATGGATGCAAAAAATTGAAGATTTTCTTCTACACTTAAATCCTGATAAAGAGAAAATCTGCCAGGCATATAACCGATACCCTGACGGATCTTTTTATAATCTTTTACCACGTCCAAACTATTGACCGACGCTCTGCCTTCATCCGCTAATAACAAAGTGGTGAGAATACGGAACAAAGTAGTTTTACCTGCGCCATCCGGACCAATCAATCCAAAGAGTTCGCCTTTATTGACTTCGAAAGAAATATTATCCAATGCGATAATGGATTTATATTTTTTCCTTATGTTTTGAACGTAGATCATTTTTAATGATTGGTTAGAAATTTAAACTTTGACCATGTTATCGCTTAAAATTTGGTATGAATATTTCCCGAAAAGCCACTAAGAACACTACGAAAGGACTTAGTGAACTTTGCGTCTTTGTGGGAAGTGTTCAATTAAAAGAATACTTCCCCCGGCATCCCGATCTTAATTTTTCCATCATTCTTTACCAAAACTTTAATGGCATATACGCGGTTTGCTCTTTCTTCTTTGGTTTGTATTTCTTTAGGTGTAAATTCTGATTTGTCAGAGATCCAGGTTAAAAAGCCCCGCCAATGGTCATAGCCGTCATGAGCAGCATCTGAACGAACAATGAGCGTATCGCCAATTTTAAGACCGGGTAACTGGCTCTCCGTAACATATGCCCGGAGAGTCATTTCAGACAGATCACTAATAGTATAAAGTGGTTTTCCGTAAGCTGCCACTTCATGTGGTTCGCTGAATTTAGTCAGTACTATTCCGCTCACCGGATTGATGATCAGGCAATCCTGCAACTGTTTTTCTATCTGTGCAATCTGCAGTTGAAGCGGTTTTATTTTAGACAGTAAGGAACGCGTCTGTACAGATAAAGAAGATTGCAGAGAGGCGTGTTTCTTCAGTAACAATTTCACCTGCGCATCTATATCATCTTTCTGTTTCTGTGTAGCTGCTGAATCGACCAATAGATTTTTTAATCTTTCCTGTTCCTGCCGGACATGATCGAGTTGCTGATCAATTACCTGGAGTTGCACTCCGGCGTTGGGCAGGCTGCTACGCAGGGAAGCGATCTGTGCCTGCAACTGTTGTTTTTGTAAATGCAGTTGTGCAGTATCAATGTAGCCGATGGTATCTCCAGCCTGTAATGTTTGTCCTTCCTGAATATCGAATTGTTTTAGGACGCCGTTTCCTTCAGCGGCAATAATGGTTTCAGTGGCTTCAAAATTCCCATAGGCATCGGCCTCCTGTTTGTTTGTGGAACAGGCATAAAGCATAAATGCAAATATGGTAAGAAGAATAAGTCGGTTCATTTTATTTGTTTTTTAAAAGTTGATAATCAAGTTGTGCAAATCTGAGTTGTATAAGGCGGCTTTGTTGTTGAATCTGAGCGGCGGTTTCATTATTCAGTTTGATCAGATACTCAGTAGGAGTAATCGTACCATGGACCAATTGAGAAGCTGCTGTTTTGCTGATCTTTTTCCTCAGTCGGGTGATCTGTTCATCTTTTTGAATATTTTCTTCCAGCATTTGAATTTTTGATAAGGCACGGGATAGTGCTGTCTCTGTCTGCAATAAAAAATTCTCTTTTTGTAATTCAATCTTTTTTGCATCAAGTTTCAAAATATGTTGTTGTCGTTTCTTTTTGTTCCAGTCCCAAAGATGCCATTGCAGTTGAATACCGGCCATGTAAAACCAGTCAAAATGATCATTCAACATATTCAGGCCGGGTCGCCCATACCCGCCATCTGCAAAAAGACTGATCTGTGGACGGCTGCCCGCATCCAGAAGAGATGACTGATGACCTAAAAGTTTAGTTTGTAAAGCAAATTGTCGCAGTTCCGGTCTTTCTATTTCCTGTTTTAAGTCAATATTGATCTTCTGAGGAAGAACCAGTAAAATACTATCAGACAAAGTTTTCCCTGTAATGAGCGACAGCGCCCGGATGCCTGCCCGCCGATCGGCTTGAAGCGCGTTTAACTGCTGACTACCCTGTAACAAGGCTACCCGCAATTCATCGGCATGAGATGGAAGTGCAACTCCGTTTTTAACGGATGCCTCTGCGAGTTGCAATTGTTTGCCGAGACCCGACTGACGGGTACGGACGGCGTTTATTCTGGCTTTGGTCAGCAATATACCGGCGTATAATTTATTCAACTGTATTTTTAGTTGATGAAAAGTGATGGCTTGTCGCTGTATGGAAATATTATTTTGCGTTTTTTGAATTTGTTTTTGCCTTTTGGTATTTCCCCCATCATAGATCAATTGTTGCAAATGCAGTGTAGCACGGTATTGATCTTTTGCGGCTTCAGGAATATCCATGCCGGGAATCTTTACCGGTATGGAAGTAACATCCGACTGATAGGTCGCCTGTCCCTGCAAAGAAGCCTGTGGCAGATAATGGCTGTTTATATTTTTAAGCGCTATATCCAGTTGTTCCTGTAATAGATGATCCTGTTGTAATACCGGATAATGCGCCTGTGCCAGCCGGTAACACGTTTCTATATCCAACCGGTTCTCATCCTGGGCATGAAGATGAAAAGAAACAAAGACCGAAGTACAGATCAGTAGCGCAAATTTTATTTTGACCATATTATTTAACTATTTGGTTAATAACAAATAAAAAAAATAGGATTTAATTTATCTTTTTCCGTTTAGCTTTATTTACGAGTATAGCATTTCTAATAAATTCCGGGACATGCTTTCTCCTTTCTTCCATAAATAGTTGCAGTTGCCACTGATCGAGTGCAAAAACAGTTTTCAATATAGGGTTGGCGACAAAAGGAAAAATACAAAGAGAGATGATGTTTATCAGCAAATGTGGCGGACTTGTTTTTCTGAAATGACCTTCGTCCATCTCCTGCTGGATCTGTGCAAAGAATCTTTGTAAGGCAGGCTGTATCGCACTTTCTTTAAAAAATTCTGTAATCATTTTAGGGTTTTGGTTTACCTCGTTCATCACAAACAGCGGCAGATAAGGGGATTTTGAAAATGCGGATATATAACGCTCTGCTATAGCCGTTAATTTTTGTATCGCCGGCCTGTCGCTGTCAATTATATCCTGAATACCCACAAACAATTCCCCGGCGGCGCCTCTGAAAACCATTTCAAACAACTTTTGCTTGCTGCGATAATAGTAATGCAGCAAGGCTTTATTGATCCCTGCTTCATCCGCGATATCCTGCATTCTTGCTCCGCTCATTCCTTTCCGAATAAATACTTTACGGGCAGCTTCCAGGATACGTTGTTCGGTATTATTGTCCGTTTTTTCCATTTGACTAAATTATTTAACCATCTGGTTAATGGTGCAAATTTATATATTTTTTTAAAACCGCCAAATTTTTTCGGGACAAATTCCTGGAGAGAAGGAGATATGGCGAAGAAGGAACAGGCAAATCAAAGTAAACTTTAATTATATCGGCGCAATTATTACCCCGTAAGTGCAACATTTAATGTTATATTTGGAGGAATGGTTAAAAGAAATGTTGGAGGAAAAATCCACGCAGCCTTAAAACGCGGCCTTGTAAATAATTTTACCTGATTCAAGATAGCTTCATAATGGCTTTCAGAAGTTCATGCGAAGCTTCTATTTCTTCTTTTTTTAATGACACACTTTCAATATTGAATCCGATCGGAATATTTTTCGCTGTGGCATAATCCGTTATTTCCAGTGCCACATTTATACAGGTATTGACAGATTTTTCAAGAATGTCTTTTGAATGTTTTAAATCATTATAAAGCCATTTGGGTACGTCGATACCAAGCCATTCCATAAAATGCAATGTTTTGATTGAACCGCAGGGGGCAAGCGTAAAGATCATTGGCGAAAACTCCAAACCATTTGCTATTGTAGAATAGTAGTAGTCAGATAACAGGTTTTTTGTATTATTGACACTGTAAACGCACTGTGATATAAAAAAGCTACAGCCTTTGTCGGCTTTATTACATATACGTTGATGTTCATCTCCTTTTATCGCATGTCTTTCAGGAATGGTTATGCCTCCTAAAAGGAAGGATGCTCTATTTTGTTTTTTAATTTCATAAGCATCATTAAGAGAAAAATCGGTTGCTTGTATTTGCTGATGAGAAGAAGCCCCTACAAAGACAGCATATTCCATATTGCCAGTTGATTGAATCCATTCCAGGAATTTTTCTCTTGTCATGTTGGCGATGCTCTTATAAATTATTTTAGGAATTTTCAGGTCATTCAAATAATGATCTGCATAAAATTCCGGAGATAAAGTAGGAATAAATGCAAATGGTCTTTCTTTATCCGTTCTTTCGGATTCGTCCTGGATGTCATAAAGGAGCAGGCCGTCAATCTCATAGTCTCTGAGTCTTTCCATTTGTTTATCCGCAATGATTTTGATCTTTTCCACATCCGTTGTCTTCTTAGGAGGCGTAAGGCTGTAGAAAATTAAACCGGATTCTTTCTTCAATATTTTTTCTCTTAACATGTGCTGTTTTTCCCTTTATCATTAATCTTAGCAAGCCTGCACCAGAGGTACTCAACTCAAATATTTTCCCACGATCGGCATCCTTCTTCCTGTACCAAAAGCTTTGCAGGAAACCCGCATTACCGGGCAAAACTGGTTGCGCTTGTATTCATTGGAATTGACCAGAGATAATATCCGCTGAACCATCGCAGGATCATATTTTCCGTTTGCAATAATTTGTTTGGGGCCGTGACGATGTTCAATATATTCATATAAAACAGGGTCAAGCTGGTCATAATCCGGCAGGCTGTCACTGTCTTTCTGATCCGGACGAAGTTCGGCTGAAGGCGCTTTGGTCAGGATGTTTTCAGGAATAATTTCTTTTTTCCTGTTGATGTAGCTGGCCAGTGCATACACCTGTGTTTTATATAGATCGCCTAAAACACTGATACCGCCTGCCATATCGCCGTATAAAGTACCATAGCCGACAGCCAGCTCACTTTTGTTGGAAGTATTGATCAAAATATAGCCGAATTTATTGGCCATTGCCATAAGCAGGTTTCCACGTGTACGCGCCTGAATATTTTCTTCTGCGATATTAAAAGGAAGGTCTTTGAACTGCGGTTTTAAGGTTTGTAAAAACGAATGATAAATATTTTCAATAGGAATAATATCATAAGCATTATCCAGGTTTTTAGAAAGCTGTACCGCATCATTGACCGAATGTTCGCTGGAAAAAGGAGAAGGCATCATCATAGCCTGTACATTTTCACTGCCTAACGCATGACAGGCCAGCGACAAAGCTACGGCACTGTCAATCCCTCCGGAGGATCCAAGAATCGCTTTCTTAAAATTCAACTTATCAAAATAATCCCGAATGCCGAGGATAAGTGCATGATATACCCTGTCTATATTTCTTTCCGGTTCATAAGGCAGCCTGGCCAGTTGTCCACGGGTAAAAGCCGGCATGTTTCCTGTGGCCGGATGTAAGGAGATATTTAATTTTGTTTCAGTAGTTGCGTCGCTTTCAGGCTGTTTTTCAGATTCCGTAGTCAATTCATCCAGCGAGCATCCAGCGAGCGCTTCTTCAAAAAGCGGAAATTCCTTTACATTATGTCCGTTGGCATCCATGATAAGCGAACCGCCATCAAAGATCATTTCGGTTTGTGCGCCAACGGTATTGCAATAAAACAAGGGTAGTTTGTATTTTTTTACATTGGCTTTAATAATAGCCAGCCGCTTTTCTTTCTGGTCATAATCAAAAGGCGAGGCGGAAATATTGATCATCACATCCGGCTGTTGCTTCATCAGTTCATCCATTGGACAAATGCGGTACAACGGATCATCTCCCAGGCTCCAGATGTCTTCACAAATGGTCAATGCCAGTTTTTTCCCTTTAAAATCCACTACATTCCAGTCGAAAGCCGGTTCAAAATAACGGTATTCGTCAAAAATATCATAGGTAGGCAGACACGTTTTGTGCGCGATGTGCTGCACCGTTCCTTTATATAAAAACCAGGCTGCATTGAAGAGGTCTTTTCCCTCCGGAACTGTATTGCGACAGGGCGCACCCACAATAACGCCGATATTTTCCGTATGTTTTTTTAAAGTATTTACCGTAGCTTCACATTGATCAATAAAATCTTCAAACTCCAGAAAATCCCGCGGTGGGTAGCCGCATATACAAAGCTCTGAAAATACCACCAGGTCGGCTCCCTGCGCCTCTGCCTGCTGTATGGCCTGCGTTATCTTCTGCAGGTTGCCTTCAAAATCGCCTACCCTGTAGTTTTGTTGTGCCAGAAATATATTCATCCTTTTGTATCATTCTTTAAGGCAAAAGTACGGTTTTAGAAAGGAAAATATGACAATCAGATGAAGCTGATAAAAAAGAAGATTACATATCCGGCTTCGTGTAAGCTACTTTATTGTTGCTGAACACATAATCGGTATCGCAACTGCATTCGCATCCGGGGCGGTACTCGAGCAGAAGATTTTCGTCGTTCGTCATTTTAAGCAGTATGGAGCCTATGACAGCAGCGGCTCCCCTGTGGTAGATATTAAAACAATAAGTATGACCATCTGCTGAAATATCTTCAAAGGCTCTGTTGATCACACCTGAATTTTGGATGCTGTATTCATAAACTCCACCGGCTAATCTTGTTTGTGCAATACCAATAGAAAACGCAGGTTGCCGGTTATACTCCACCAGCGCGATATGTTTTTCTTCGGGATAAAGCGGTTCTCCTGTTTTTTGCCAGAGTCCTTTTGCGCTTCCGGGTGCTTCAAAAATATAGCTTCTGCAAAGAGAGGAAGGAGCAGTTGTTGCGGGATCAGCATCGGTTAATCTCCTTTGGATATTGGAATACCGATCATGCTTATAAAAAGTAAACGGACAAACGGCGTTATGAGGAGGATTTTTGTTTGCTATATATGTTCCCATATCTAATGCGTACTGGCCGGCCTGTCCCCCTGCTTTGCCAACTTCTTCACCGGCTGTAACGAAATGGTTGACGGTTGCCATACAATGCCGGTATTGGACGCCATCGATCTGATAGGGTGTGCTACAATCTCTTTGCGTGGCAATGTTAAAAAGAGCAAGGATGTCAGGTTGCAATGCACTGATATGACCCATCTCAAGCACATAACCTCCACCCATAGAAAAGGTAAGCGAATAATCCTGCCCGGTTACCACACCTCCGGATGAACGCAGGCTTTGCCTGATCCTGATAAGCCGGAGATTACCGGGCGCTAAAACGGGAACTTTTACTGCTGGATTTTTTAAATATAAATAACAGTGGTTGGTCGGGAAAACATGTCCCGGCGGGTTCAGATTGCCCAATGTTTCCAGATAACTAATGTCACGGTAGGGTAATGGAAGTATGGTTAATGAATCAACCCGGTTTTGCTGTGTGTGATTCCCCTCTTTATTACAAGAGTATAAAACGAACAATAACAAGACTGCACAGTATTTCATATTTATTCGTTGTAATTGAGTAAGCAGCCTGACTGCTATGATGTTACTCCTGAATGCCGTAATATTCGCAGACGGCATGGTAATCTTTTAAATCCGGTAAAGGCATAGAGGTACGCGCATGTACCCCTCCCGGAATGATGACATAGCGGAATCGAGCATGTTTGGCACCTCCGGCTGGAGACGGATCATATAAATAATCGTCCGGCTCTAAGTCTATATCATAGCTGTTAATCTTAATCCTCAATTTGCCGTCATAGTACATGTAAAAACTATAAAGTTTTGCTGTCCTTCCATCTAACCATCTTTGAGTGACATAGGGTAAAGGGAAAGTACTGCCATTATTAGTTTGATAATAAACCATTACCAGACCATGTTTTCGTATTTCATCGGTAAAGTCCGGAACTGAAATGTCCATTGTTTTTGATCTGGCAGTATTGGTAATATTCCATGAACTGTTGGTTGGTTTAATCCAGTCTGAATAAATAACATTGGCAGTTCCTGTGACACCCTGATAACCGCGCGGCCCTCTTTCTCCCTGTAGTCCTTGTGCTCCAGTTGCCCCTCTTGGGCCGGTAGCACCCCTCGGCCCGGCTTCTCCGGCTACTCCCTGTTCACCCTGTGGCCCGGCGGGGCCTTCTTTTTTACAGGAAAAAGCAAACATTGCTGTTGCAAACAGTATTGTATAAATTAATTTTTTAGTTTTCATGATAATTGGTTTTATTGGTCTAATAATAAAAAGCTAAAAGCATTAAGTCTGGTTTTTTATTGTAAAAAAATGCAGCTGAATATTCTTCTTATTCTATTCACAGAAACAGGCCATTCGGATTAATTTTTTGCCTGCTTACTACCGTGATTTATTTTTATCTTTATACTTTTATCTTTCATCTCGTCAATCAATTCATTCAGGTTTTTCCAGGCCAGCAGTTGCAGACCCGATTCCGTTTGAAGCAACATAATGTGGGTATCTGTTTTATCCTGTGCAAAAAGAAAAATTTCTTCCTGTTGAAACTTCGGAATGACTTTCCCCAGGATTTTATTATCACAGAGTTTTTGATACATATCTGCTGGGCATGTTTTAAATTCATCCAGATGGTTTTTTATCAGAACCTCAAGGGCGGTCAAAGAAAATGCGCCCTGACCTTTATGCGTGATGTTCCCTCTCAACACGCCCTGCAACATGCGATCCTGAATATCTTCCAGCCGGTAGTTCCATTCCTTGTCGGCATATTTGAAAGGATAGATCAGACTATTCAGCCGCATCACATCTTTCTGTACGGCAGCTTCTTTAAAACTTGTGAAGAATTGCTGTAATTCCGCTTTATCTTGTGCATTAATGGCTGTTGTCATAAATAAGAATAGAATGATACAATACAATTTTTTCATGATATTATTTGAATGATGAGTTATGTAAGTTTCATGTTTCAGAACTGCAAATTGCAAACTGTCAGGCTGGTTCCTTATAAGTTGCTTCCTCCCAGCAAATAAAGAAATCCTTTTCATTTTTGGGATCTATGTATGAAGGAATGGTAGCGCCCGGCCTGAGCCTGTTCATATCCATAAAGTCCACAACTTTTTTATCGGTAATTTCAAACTGCCTGCCGTCTGTAGCCGCTATTTTCAGACGAAAGTTGTATTGTGGCAGATGATTAACCAATAGACCGGTACGTTCTGCATCAATCACGGTAGCAATAGCTTTGATGCCATTTTGCATAAAATAGATTTTTTTCTGTTGCCTTCTTTTTTTCACACCCCTTACAATAGCGCCCAGGACAAAAGGCAGTACCGCAAAAAATAAACCCATGATCAAAAAGAAATAACGCAAAGAATAACCGTCATCCGTTTTTGCCATTGGGTCAGTAAAGAAAAAAGCAACAATAAAAGCGATGCCAATGAGTGGAAAAAGATATTTGATCATAATATTAGTTTTAAAGTTATAGTTTGATAAATTCGACTCTTCTGTTTTGTGCTTTGCCTTCCGTTGTATTGTTGTCGGCTACGGGATCCGATTCTCCTTTGCCGCCCGTTGTCATACGGGAATCTTCAATACCTAACTTTTTAGTTAGAAAACTTTTTACAGCCACTGCCCTTTCTTTTGATAATTTCAGATTGGTGGCTTCGGATCCGTCGCTATCGGTATGTCCGATAATTTTTACTTTTATTTCAGGATTGTCTTTTAAGACGGTAGCGATTTCTTTCAATACGCCATAAGATTGCGGACGGATCCCGGATGAATTAACGTTGAATAAAATTCCGGTGGTTGTCCAGCGTCCCTTACTGACCAGCTCATTGCGTAAGTCCAATCCTCCGGCGGCTATTTTCATATTGCCGATCAACACTTTCATTTGTTTAAAATCGGTGCCAAAGCCCCGCAGGTACAGTTTAAGATGAGATGCACCCGGCGGCATAAATGTTGGCACATCAACCAGTTTATTTTCATTGATCCACAGCCTGAATCGTCTTTTATTGACCGCTATGGAAATATGCGCGCCCGTAGCCATCGCTTTGCGATAATCTTCTTTTACAGTGTTTCTGATAGTTCCCATGTTGCCACCGTAACTAACGAGTTCCAGCCCATTAGAAATGAACTGACAGAAACTCAGGGAAGCAACGGCTCTGTTATGGCCTTTCTGAAAAGTTCCGCTTTCATCCAGCATAATATCCAGAAAGGTGGTGGAGCTGATTTTTTTATCCAGGCCCGACGTTTTTAAATCAAATTCGATGGTATATTCTTCCGGCAGCGCATTTTTTAGCATAGGCAGATATAGCGCCCCGCCTTTCAGGTAAAAATATTTCGTCCTGCTGTTCTCTACAGTTACCACTTCTCCCGATCCATTGGTATTCCATTTAGAAGGAAAATCGCCTACCTGGTCAGCAGAAAAATCATCGTAAAATAAGACTTTATCTCCGGGTACAAAATCGAATTTGGAATAAACAGCCGGAGCGGTAGTATTCATTTTTTCTCTATTGCTCGTCGCGCTTTTGTTGTTTTGTTCTTTGGCTGTATTCCCTTCCGGTTGCGTTTGTTCACTATTCTTACCGATGTTTTCAATAGAGCCTTCCATCTTATCCAGCCCCTTATCGATCGCTTTGTTTGTTTTTCGTTCGATGCGCTGGTTTACTTTACGTTCTATTTTATCCCCCAGGCGTTTAAATATTTGTGCCTGGATAGAACCGGTGAAAAAAGTCAGTGCTAAAATAAGCAGTAAATGTTTCATAATACTTTAAGTTAATGATGATCAATCTCCGTAGTTCCATCATTTCTCCCACCTTTTAAATGACGGGGCATTGAACAGCGTTCCATTATGTCCGCCGATAATATCGTTTGCATTAGCTTCCAGCGGCCAGACGGCCACCAGCCCCGGCATAGATGATGTAATATCTATATTCATTGTTTCTTTTATCTGCGTTTCGGTGCGTGCAATATTCCAAAGGCGAAATTCTGCCAGTCCGGAGTTCGCCGCCATCTCTTTTGCCAGCAGAAGCGGTTCCGTACCGGGTGTAAACGGATTTTCTTCTTCCGTAAACTGACCGACTAATTGGCCATTAATATAATGGCGTCGTTTTGTTCCATCCCAGGTAACCGCCCAATGCGTCCACTGATGAATTAAAAATCTACCGGCTTTGCAGAGAGCGCCTGCATATCCCGCATAAGAGGAGAGAACCGATTTGCCTTCCTTTTCCAATATCCGGATATAATATCCCTCATTCTTGTAGTACAATCTTTTATAAACAAAAATATTGTTCGCTGCATAGTGATCAAGCCGCACCCAGCCTTCCAGTGTCATGCCACCTGTCGGATTTAAGGCCGGATCATGCGGTATGCTGATGTAGCTGTTATAATTCAGCAACAGATAACGGCTATACGGCAGGTCATCCTCTCCCTTCGGCTTATCCTTTTCTTTATGGCATCCGGCAAAAGAAACGGAAAAGAGCAGGAGCCATATCCCTATTGTTCTTTTTACAATAATCATAATTTAAAAATTACCACGAAAAATTATATCCGATCCTCACAGCAAAAAATTCCGTGTTACCGCCGTCTTTCGTTGCCGACTGATACCGTACAGACAGATCAAAGGCGTGAAATAAATAACCTGCGCCCACCGCCCATCCAAAAGCCGATTCAGAGGAACTTTCAGAGCCAAAACCTTCTACATCTATTGTTGTGTTGATAATGGCCACACCGAGTTGAGGTTCCAGGTAGAAGCCGTTAATATGATGACGATAGCCCGCAAAAATGGGAATGACATCTGACGAGCCTTTTGCTGTGGAAGTACTCTCTTCAAAAGGGAAAACCAGGTATCCGGTTGTAAGCTCCAATTGCCCGACTGAGCCGATACCGTACATTCCTTTTACAGTGGGGCCAATGCCAAAGTTGGTAGCTTCTCCAAAGTCGCCAACAGGTAATGCGCCATCTACACCGATGCTGATCTGGTTGTTGCCTTTTTGGGCATAAGCGCCGAATCCGATAAAGAGAAATAGCGCAAAAAAAAGAACTGATTTCTTCATAATAATGGATTGAAGGATGGGTAATTAATGGGTTGTTATTCTTTTAGCCCTCCATTGAAAGCGCCTGTTAAAGTATAAGTTACGCCTCCATCTTTCACGGTAGCCGTAAACGTTCCTTTCACCACTTTACCTGCTGTGGGAATAGGCTCTCCCCCAACTTTTGTAATAGTTATACTACAACTACCGTCTTCCGCATCCATGATGGTATAACCCTTGAGGTTAGACATGCCTTCTGAAGCATCCGAATAGATAAACATGCCTCCTTTTTCTATAAGATCATAGGTTCCCGGCGCGATAACATTGGGCATGGAAATATTCAGGGTTTTTACTTTTGCAGAAGCCTGGTCAATGATAACGGTACCGCCAATGATCAATGTGTTTTTGGGAACAGTTGCTTCAGGTCCTTCCAAATCCTGCGTGGTTATTCTGGCGCTTACGGTTGCGCTTTGATCTGTCGGACTTTCAGCCGTAGCATTCAATACGGCACTGCCGTTGATACTCATTCTGATATAAACCGAACCGTATCCCGGCTTGTTATTGTCATCATCTTTCCCACAGGATAAGAGTGCGAATGCAAAAAGTAACAGCGCTAAAGAACAAAGTGTTTTCATGTTAAAATGGTTTAATGACTTTATGGTTATATGGTTTCATTTTCCATAATTCATAACTCCGCTAAAACTGCTCATTAATTTGTGCCCCGGTTATTTCCCGCCGGTTGTTATCGGGATTTTCGTCATCGTTTTGTTCATTGCCGTCAATATAAATGTCGGGTCCGTAACTGATAGAAAGGATAAACGAAGGTGGAAATTCCATTGACGTTCTCCAGGATGTGGAATATTTTACTTCAATCGTTGCGCCGGCTGCCAGGTTAGCAAAATCCTTGCTGGCTACTACAGTGGATTGTCCTCCCGGATACTTTTCGTATAGAACGACCTGTTGTTGATTATCACCGGAAACGTAGTCTGCGCCCACGTTTTTTACTATACCGCTGATGATAACGGTGCCTTCTGTGGCGGAAGTTCTGCTGACGCTAAATTCCATGGATTCCGCAGCCAGGTCGATGACAGGCGCAGGGGTTTCATTGTCATCGTCATCACAGCCGGCGATGAACAGACCTGACATAAGCAGGCTTAAGAAAATGAGTTTTTTCATTGGTTTGGATTTTGGGTGTTAAAAAATAATATTGTTTCTTTCCATTCAGGATAAAAACAGGATAGGTTGCAAAAATAGGATAGGCCGGGAGCGTTGTATAGTAAAAAATCGTCAATTTTTATTACATTGCATCTTTAAAAGATATTTAAAGCGAATACGGGGTGGCGGCTTTTGATTAACACCCAAATTTGTTAGAAGAAGGCCGCCTGTTCCCCGTTTTTCCGGGTAGAAACGATCTGTTTTAACACGGAAAAGATTTAATAGGTTAGTTGCCAGTAATTGCTGTAGCTGGCAATTCCCAGTTTGCAATTGACTTCTGCTTACTGAAATACTGTTCACTCGCCGAAACTACACTTCACGGAACGTTTCGCATAGTGGACATTTAGCAAAGGAGCCTTTTTGCCAACTGTTGAATGAATACCTCCTCTGAAGTTTCGCGACGTTGGTTCAGTTGAACGCGGAACGTTAGTTATGGCTGAGGTAAGCCCGTACCTCGGAGATATTGCTGACATCCACAATGGCGCTCATTGCTTCAAAATTGGCAGCAGGAATAATCAGTACCCGGATCTTTATAAACCGAATGGACGCTGTAGTGGTTCCGGCAGTTTTCCTAATACGCATGGTGCAATTCGTAGTACCTGTGCCCGAATAAAGAAAATCTGCATTAAAGTTATAAAACTTTGATATGTACGGGATTTGAATTGAATTTCCATTACCGAATTCGCCGTAAACCAGTATCACACTATTCTGAAAGTCGCTTATTTTCAGCGGAAAGACAAACTCGCGCATACTTTCTGCTCCTGCGGCAAACGTGATGCCGGGGAGGCCGTTATCAGCCCATTCATACTCGGTGACATTGGCGGTACCCGGATCACCCTTTTCACCCTGTGGTCCTCTTGCTCCGGTGGCGCCCCGATCACCTTTGGCGCCTGTTGCTCCTCTTGGTCCGGTAGCCCCTGTTGCTCCGGTGGCGCCTCGTTCTCCGGCGATACCCTGTTCGCCCTGTGGTCCGGCAGGTCCCTGCGGCCCTTCTTTGCTGCAACTGCTGATGCCTATGACTGCGGCCAGCATAAAAATCAGAAATAGATGTAAATTTTTCATGATGCTTTTTTTTGCGTGTTAATAAGAAAACCTGTGAGATACAAGTTCATTTATGAAAAGCAAAAATAACCGGCTTTGGAACTGCTGTATAGTAAAAAATCGTCAATTTTTAATTTGAAGTTTGGCCTCTATGTCCGTAGAGGGCAGTTGGCAACCGATTACAACAGACTGGATACTGCTTACTGCTTTATTCGTCTTTTTAATCGTGTAATATTTTCAGCGCTCCTGACCTCCCACATTTTAAAAGTGCATGCGTTTGAAAAGGAGAGCGTAATTCCGGCTCCGTTAGGAGCCGAAGATCGGTAAAAAAATCTATGTAAGATATTCCTGTTGTCCCATAGGGACAAAACGATTTTGAGCCGGTCATAAAAATAGAAAGGTTTCAATTTCTCAAGTGCAAAAGAGAATACCGTACAACCGGTAGGGGCAAGGTTGGAACGTTCCCATTTTTTCTTTTCACCTATCTCAATATAGACAGAATGCCTGATAAAAGGTTTTAAGGCCGGGTGGGGAGCAAAGATGAGACGATCCATGAATGATATTATAAGTTGAGTATAAAATATTTTTTCATATTCCACATTATAGGGCAGCAGTCTCCGGGTGAAACATGTGTTTCATGACGCCATCATCGGAGGATATAGTGCCCGGTGTTTTGCCATAAAATGATTTGAACTCTCTGATGAAATGGGTCTGGTCACTATAACCAAATTCATAAGCCGTCTGCGCCCAACTGGCCTCCTTTCTTTGCAAAACAGATTTCAATGTCCTGTTGAAGCGGACTATCCGCTGAAACTGTTTTGGACAGATGCCTGTCATTTTCAAAGTGTGCCGTTCAAAACTTTTGATGGAATACCCGGTTTGTTTGCAAACAGCTGAGATAATATTCTTTTTATGACATTGCGCTTTCAATTGTTCCAGCGCATAACAGAGTTGCCTGTGGCTGTTGCTTTCATTGTTCTGACATAATTGATTTAACAAAAATTTTTCTACCTGCTCTACAATTTTCCCCGGCTCTTTTTGCGCCGTCATTTTTTCTTTATCGGCTCCTATTTTTGAACCCGGAAGGTCCGTAAAATTAACACACTGATTGACATACGCTTTCGTATGAAGTCTGAATATTTCGGCAATGCCACACGGACGGAATGCGATCCATAAAGATTTTACTTTATTTTTTAGCGCGGTTTCTTTGTATTGCGTTAAGGGTCCCAATAGCGCGATGGATTCATACGTTTTTCTTTGCCCGTCCTCTTTAAAATCTATGGCATCTTTTTCCGTTACCAATACCATCGTCGGATCCGGTGAGGCTACAAGGCTTTGCATCGTCCATTGGTTTTCTTCTCCTAACTCGGCATACTGGTAAAACCGGATATAAGGTTGTAACGCAGGATGCGGCGTAAATATGCGCTGCATATCTGTAATATTTTCAAGGGTTAATCAGAAATGATGATCACAAAAATTTGGGTGTTATCATCTTTGAAAAGCAAATATAATCAGGGGAAAAATAGCATGCAATTATAATATGAAACAAAATTATGCCGGAAAAAGGTGGAGCAGAAAGGTTGTATTTTTATTAATTGTTTGATTTTTAATGGATTATGATTTTATAAAAATTACCTATATTTATTCCCGCCAATAGTTTTAATTCAATTAAAAATAGCCGATTATAATCTTAAGTTTATGATCAAAACCGAAAATAGGGATGCGTTGCAAAGGCTAGTCCTCCATCTGTCTTCCAGAGAGACCGCCGTATTTAAAGAGAAAATGGCCGCCATGGGAAATCGTACCGCATCACAGTATCTTGGTTTATTTGACCTATTGAAATCAGGAAAACAACTTTCTTCGGAACAACTTTGTACCAGGCTTCAGATAAGCAGCAAATCCCGGCTTTCCACCCTTAGAAGAAATCTTTTAGAAGAATTATTGGAAATACTGGCCGCCTGCAACAGAGATAGCGACATTAATCTACATCTCCATTATTTGCAAAGCCAGATTGAGATTCTTTTGAGTCAGGCTTCCTTTTCTGAAGCAGAAAAGCGCTGTGACAGAGCGCTCCAATTAGCGGAACAATATGGTAAATATCAACAGTTATCCGATCTGTTGTTGTTAAAAAACAACATTATCCAGAATATTAATTATAAAAAATACCAGGCCGTCAATGAAATAATTTTAGATAAAATACAACGCTTCATATCATTTCAATTTATTTTAAAAAGGATCAGTGTTATCTATGAACAGGTAAAAATATTGTCTTACCGCACATGGCTTCCTGTCGGTAAAGAAGAATTATCAGACATCGCCGATAAGAAACGACTGTTGGACCAGCTTACTTCTGAAAAAGATTTTGAGAAAGCCATTCAGGAACCGCTTATCAAACTATATTTTCATTGCACACTCGCTACCTGTTTTTATATGACACATGAAAAAGAGGCGTGCGCCTATTCCTGTAAACTGTTGATCGAAGAATGGAAGACGGCGCCACATCTGATTGACACCTATCCGGCTTTGTTTATTTCGTCTGTGAATACCTCCTGCTACAATAATTTTTTCATGAATGATTTAAAACATACAAAGGATCAGTTGTCTGTCTATTCTCACCTTTCTGAAAAGTACCTTTCTTCTGATTTTTATCAGCGTATTTTCGCTATTATACATTTTAATACCGAACTTAAACTTCATCACAAAACCGCACGGTATGACCTGGTAGAAAGGCTTTTGAGAGAAGAAAGCAGGAAAGTGATGGCCATTAGTGATCAGCTCGCACCGCCGGACGCGCTTTCGATTCCTACTTCTATTTATATTTCATATTTTGTTCTTGAGCAATGGGATGAGGCCGAATCCCTCCTGCTGAATGTAAAAGAACGAAGCCGGACAATGGGACGCGAGGATATATTGTTTTTCTCCCTGATCTTTCATCTCCTTATACTTTATGAAAAAAAAGAATGGTACCGGCTGGACGCCATAATCGAAACAACTTATCACTTTCTTTACGGGCGAAAAAAATTACGTGTTTTTGAAAGAGAAATGATCCTGTTTATTAAACAAATTTCCCGCTTTCGGGAGCCTGCATCTCAAAGGTCTATATGTATTTCTTTTTTGAAAAAACTCAATAAAATGACTGAGGGGCAGATCCCTCTTTATTCCATGTATTTTAATTTCCCCGGTTGGATAGAGAGTAAGGCCGGGGGATTAGGATATATGGAATATGTGAAGGCCCGTAATGCCGAAAAAAATTGGAAGCATGATCATTAAAAAGTGCTGTTAATGTTTTAAAGTAAATGTGCGGGAAATGGTAAAACCCCAACGGAAAGCGCCTTTGCCCCAGGAGCGGGTGGTGTATGGGATGAACTGGTTTTCTAATATGGCCGTGGCATTGGTAAAAATAACATGAAATACATGGCCTGCTGTTTGTATTTCCCATCCTATAGCCAAAGGTGCCTGAAACCGGATGTGATTCGATTTAAAATATGCAACACTTTCCTTCGACCTGAAAGGCATAAATCCGTCAAACAATATAGCCATATTTTTGGTACATTTTAACCGCCCGCCAAAGCCCAGTGCAAAAAGATCATGTTCATCGCCAAATGCGACGAAGTTTCTTCTAAAATAAGTTGGCAGTATGGCCAGCGATAAGTTATCATTCATTTTTCTTGTCAGAATGGCCTGCCCGATAAAACTCCATCTGTCGCTGAATTGTTGGAAATGAATATCGGAGGAAAGCGCTTCAAATGCAGGTTGAGAAGATGCTACCGCGTTTGCAAAAAGCGTTAAAGAAAAAGGCTGATGACTATCCGTTGTCTGTTGCAAAAGCCGGTATTTTATTTTGAATTCCCACAGTTGCCTGAGAGAGTTAAAGGGAACCTGAGTGAAACGGGTTTCAGCAGCGCCTTTTGTTCGCGCGACGCCGATCATCAGCCGGTCAGAGATGCCGTATTCAAAAGCGATTTTTATATCTGTAGAATTATCCAGTCCATATAACGTTTTCACTCCTCCATAAGAGCCGCCGATATCTCCGAATCTGTGCGTAATAGCAAATACCAGATCATGTTTGTGTACTGTTTCATTGGATTGCGCATTGATAATATTTCCTGACTTGAAGGTGGCTATAACGGGTTGGTGTCCCGGAGGAAGTGTATCAAAAAGACGACGCAGATCGTCCTGCCCTCTTGCATTCATAAAAGAAAAACATAAACAAATAAATAAAAAGGCTTTCATTGCTTTATATTTCAAATACAAATTCATCGGTTCGTGGTATCTTCTTTTTGCGGGTAATAGACTGCATCAACGCTGACCGTTACTTTATCGGCTATGTTCTGAAATAATATCTTCGGAATGGATATGTCGTGATCTGCCAGCCTGACGATGAAACGACTACGCAGCCTGACCGAATCACCAGTAAAAAAAATGGAACCAGATGGATGGAAGGAACGGCTAATGCCGAGTATGGATAGCGTTCATTCAGCCGTTATATCATATCTACCCGGTTTTGCCCAATTCATATCGCGGGTAAAATTTCCGTTAAAAACGGCATAAGGATATTGACCGCTTTCCATAAAGTTTTCATTAAAATGTTCCTGCATCAATGCTTTTTCAAAGCGGAAAGTTCTTACCGGCACTTTAAAATATATCTTATTATTAATAATATTAAATGCAGAGACAGCATAACTTGTTTCTGCCTCAATATTTTCTATGGGTGCTTCAGAGAAAAAAGAAATAACCGCATGTCTGCATATAAAAATGTGTTGTGCTGTGACAGAGATCGCATGTAAATGCAACAATCCTGCAACGCATAACGTCCTTATTATAAACAACAGCCTTTTCATCATACAGGGTTTACTTTTCGGGAACACAGTTGCCGATCCATACAGCGAGAGAATCCCGTATTTTTTGTGGAAGAGGAGCATTGCCCTGTGGCATGTCCGCATTATCCTGAAGCACTCTTATCGGGAAAGCGTTTACATAAGGTAAAACGCCCTCGTAAGTCGAAAAGTCGCCCGGAGCAACGCCCCTTCCATTATGACAACTGGTACAATAGGATTTCAAAACCGCGTTTACATAGTCCTTATAAGTTACTTCTTTGCCCGAAAATTCCGGCGTACAATTGACGGTCTTTTCCGGTTCTATAGCCGTTCGCGTACATTGCAGATATACAATCCCTCCAAATATAAACAGGGCTAAACACAGTTTTTTCATTTGTTTATTTTTGTATTTTAAGGCTGACAACCATCTGCAATGCCAGTTTTGGGAATGGAGAGACCAGTCATTTTAATAGCCGCCATCACCTCCATATCCATCGTCATTCCCGCCGTCATCCTGACCGCCGTCATTGTTATTTCCGGAAGAACTGCCCGATTTAGCGGTAAGAGGGAATACGATCTCTCCTGCGGGAAAGGCTGCCGTATGAATTTGTCCGTATAATTTTCCGGCTTTCAGATCACTAATATTACTGTTCTCTGAAAGGACTGATGAACCGGAGAACGTACCGCTGGCGGCAGCAGGATATTCGCTGTCTGAAAAATGAATAATGATCGCGCCGCTTCCGTTGTGAATATGAAAACCGCCTATCGCTCCGCTAAGTCCCGACCAGCTAAAAGTATAAGACAATTTCTTGGTGGCCGGGTCAAAAGTGGCTTCCACGCTCCCTGTAGCTGTGGTGGTCACACTTCCTGAAGAGGGTGTTGCCGTTCCTTCAAAGTGAAGAACGGCAGGTTCCGGTTCAGGAGGCGCAGCATCGTCATCTTTTCCGCAGGAAGGAAGAACAAAAGAAAATATGAGTAACATACTGAGGATCAGTAATCCTGTTTTTTTGAAATACAAAGCATACTTTTTCATGGCTGTACTTTTTAATGATGAATAAACTTTTTAGTTAATGTGAATTATGGTCTAAAAAGATAATCGTTTCTCTCAGTAAAAAGGTTGCCTGTCAATAGAAAAATTATTTTAGTTTGTATTGAAAAGTGAAGTGGATGCCGGTGCTATAAAGTTTTACATTGCCAAAGCCAATATTGTTAAGCGGGATTTTTACATAAGGAGCCGCGCCTATTGTGAAATGTTTAAATGATTTTTCATAAGCCGGTGAAATATTAAGGACAGAAAATATATGCCGGTTTTTATTGTACAGATCTTTTTCTAATGATTTATATACGCCTGAACTGGTCTTGAAATGATAGATATATTTTTCTTCATTCATCCAGAAAGAAGAAAGACCGGCACTGATGGTTATATGATTATTTTCTCTGCTCCATATTTTATAACTGATGTTTAGAGGCACATCTATTACCAGGCAATTTGCATGGATGCTGGTTATGTCATAATTCATCCATATATCATCGTCCGGATGATAATCTTCCGGCCTGGCGTCATATAATTTTTTACTTAATAAAATACCGGTGGTGACACGCCATTTGGGATGAAACTGATAACCGATGCGAATGCCGCCGCCCATTCCCGTCCGCCAGCGATTTCCCGTCAGGCCGCTCCAGTCCGGCCCAAAAACAAAACCCATATACCATTGAGATTTGTTGTGAGAATGATTTATTGAATCCGCTTTGTTTTCTTTTACTTCATTATCAGACCGTTTATCAACAGAAGGATATTTTATCCTATTTATTTGCTGGCCGAAACCAGGAGGATATGAAAGCACTGCCGTCTGCGACATGGAAATTTGCGGGAGTTTTTTACCGATATTGGATGGAATGGGACGGAATGACAAATTATTTTTGTCAGTTATGGATAAAGTTGTGGAAGAATTATTTGTTTGTTGTTTATTATTATTCATAACGGAACCGGCAATAGCGGCTTTTATTTTTTGCATAGCGCTTCCGGTTATGATTTTATTGGTGGATGAATGATCAATAGTTTTAGCATCTGTTTTTGGGTTTAAAACCGGTTGGTCAATTTGTGATTTTGGAGGATATGAAGGATTAATTTTGTTGCTTGCAGCCGACAGGTCTTTATGCTGTTCAGCAATGGGTTGATCGCTTTGATCCCAGACATAAAATCCCGCTACCGCTCCCAGTAAAAAGAGAAGGAGCAACAGCCATTTTCTGTTGTTCTTTCTCCCTGAAGCGGAAGCGGTTATACTGTTCCGCTTTCCCTCCAGCGCCTTCCATACTTTCTCTTTCAGCCTGTCATCGGGCTGAAAACCTTCGGCGGCTTTCCGAAACAGTTTATCTAATTCATGGTCATTCATATCTGGTATATAGTTCTTTATAGGTTATCTTTAGCATCTTTTTTAAATTCTCCCGGGCTTTGAATAAGTTTGATTTAGAAGCACCCGGCGTAATATTTAACAGGTTGGCAATTTCTTCATGGGTAAAGCCGTCGATAACAAATAAGTTGAAAACAGCCCTGTAGGCGGGAGTTAGATTTTGTACCAGCGCGATCAGTTCATCGTACATCAGCTTATCGGGAGCAGACGTATCTGTGGCGGCCAGTTTATACTGATATTGTTCTAACTGATCAGAACCGGGTGTTTTCTTTCGGGCGCGGAAATGATCTATGGCGGTATAGATCATGATTTTTTTTAACCAGTTCTTAAATGCCGGAAAAACGGCTTCTCTCCTTTCAGGTACCTGAAAATGATGAACCCCGTTGAACACTTTTAAGAATCCGTCTTGAACAATTTCTATTGCATCTTCTTCTGTACGGGCATACCGGTAACACACGGCCATTGCAAAATCAAAAAAAAGATGATAAAGCGCTTCCTCGCTGTTTCTTTCTTTCTTCCTGCAACCCTGTAAAATGACACATAGTTGTTCAGCAGACGAATTCACATCAATATTGTACTTATTTTAATAAGTCTCTTACAATATATCGAAAATTCCGCAAAAAAGGTTGCCTGCAAATTAAAATGAATGTCGGTTGGCCGGAATTGAGCCTATTGAAGCGTTCCCACACGCATTAAAATATCATGTCCGCCGCCTGCTCTTTTAACGGTAGAAATAATTCCTATATCGTCCGGCGCGATTTGATATAAGGAAGACCAGATGGTTTGCGTCCAGTCTGCTTCATAACTTTTTTCCGGATGCCAGGGTTTGGATGCGGTACGCCAGTGTTTTCCAAAGTCTTCGCTAATTGAAATATTTCCCCTGTTGGAAGTGAGTACGAGCGTGCCGTCTGTCAAAGATACAATATAAGGCGCGCCGGACTGCTGCGGAATAAGCGTACCTAATCCGGTCTGCCAGTGGACGCCGTCTTTGCCGGTTTTATAATAAATATTGCATTTTTCCGGGCCACAAATTTCATAGGTTACGATGTATTTCCCATTTTCCATTTTGGTCCACACGGGCATACCCGGACGGGAAGCATTGTGTCCCGGTGCATAAGCCACCCAAATTTCTTTTCCCCAGCTTTTTCCAAAGTCCGGTGAAATTTTTTCAGAAATGATCTGGCTGTAGGAAGGCTTTTCAGTTACATGTTTTTCATTGGCATACATCACTGCCAGCCTGCCATCTTCCAGAAAACAAAAATGCGGTTCATAAACGCCTTTATCAGGATGTCCCAATTCTCCCGGACGGCCTTCATTGACATCTATTACACTCATCTTTTTCCATGAACGGCCATTGTCTGTACTGCGGTAAACGGGGAGCCGGTAAGATTCCTGCCAGCGCACGGAACGACAGCCTAATAATATGGAATGATCCGGCAGTTGGATGAAAGCGGCATTGTCCACATCCCTGCCCGGTTCAGCAACCAGGCTAATGGGCTTCCAATGTCTTCCGTTATCTGTACTTTCTGCAATTTCTATGGCAAAACCGCCGTCAGGATTTTCTTTGTATCCCGCATTCCTGGAGACGGTGTAAGCAGCCAGCCACTTTCCATTATTTAATTTTATCATACGTCCATACTGGGAACCATAGTTGCCGCGGTTATTATTGATGGTTTTATTTACCCGTTCATGGCTGATGACAACGGTGTCCTTCCATTGGATGGAAACGGGTGAGGAAGTATCGCCTTCTTCAATGATCCATTTCGCATATTGAAACTGTGCGGCAATCTCCGAAGACTGGAAGGTTTTAAACTCATCATTTTTAACAATATGATGATTGTGGACAAAAGAGAATGTTAGAATCAAACTTAAAGCGACGGCTGGAATAAAATGATACATTGATGGAGGTTTAAAATACTTCTAAAATTTTTATTTTTTTAATGTGAATAAATATATTATTTCAAATATATTTATTGATTATAGTTTAGTCGTATAGTATGATCATATTTTTTCCATAGAAAATAATAAGGCCGGATGAAGAAAGGTATTTTTATTATTCTACTAAGGTTTTCTTTTAAAAAAACCTTAGTAGAACTTGTGTCACGTCGTGGCCCTGTCGAACTGCTCATCCAGGCAGACTTAATACCTTATTGATTATTCTCTTTTAGAGAAATCTATTCTTTTACTCCGGTCATCTTCCTTATAAAATCTACTTCTTCCTGTTTATAAGGTGTGCCGTCTTTTCTGAAAATATCATGAAACCAGAGTGACGGTTCGGCAGTATAAGTTTTTGTCCAGCTATCCCAGGGATAAATAGTTTGTGTTTTACCGGACACAAAACCCCAGTTGATCATGCCGACGTTATATTTTTTGCCTACCGGCAGGCATCCCCGGAACGTACTGCCATTAGGGCGCGCCATGTATTCCGTACAGATCATGGGTTTTCCATAACGCTGTAATTGTTCTATCCGCAATTCCAGATCTTCCGGATTGCTGTAATTATGAAAGGTGATGATGTCGGATTGTTTCAGTTGCAATTTTTCGATAGGCTTCAAAGTAGAATCTGAAGACCAGTTTCCCGCCCATACACCAGAAGTTAAAGGCTGAGAAGGATTGACCGAACGCGCCCATTCAAAGGTACTTTTTAACAGCGGTAAGACCAGTTCTACTTTGTTGGGTATTTCTACTTTTTCGTAAGATGCCCCGGTCATGTTATCGGGTTCATTCCATACATCCCATGCGAGAATGCGATCATCGTTTGCAAAATGACCGACAACGCCTTTTACATATTTTTCAAGTCGCGGATATTGGGTAGAATCTTTTAAAACTGCCTGTCCTGGACTTTGTACCCAGCCTGAGTTGTGTACATGTGGTCTGGGCGCTCTCTGTTTTCCCAAATGAGGAAACGGATCCCAGCAGGAATCAAAAATAACAAATAGGATTTTAATTCCATGTCTGTCGGCTATATTTAAGAAGGTGTCCATTCGTTTAAAAAAGCCGGTAGAATCCTGCTGATAGAGCAGGTCGTGGAGGTACACCCGCATGACATTCATTCCTAATGATTCTGCCCATCCCAATTCTCTATCGATGGTAGCGGTATCAAAAGTTTCGGCCTGCCACATTTCCAACTGGTTGATAGCCGTGCTTGGAATAAAATTAGACCCTACGAGCCAGCCTTTATCTTTGTACCAGTTATTGGCCTGTGCCTTGGTCCATATTGTTCTATCCTGTTGTGTTTGATCCGATGGTTTTTTAGAGGTGGAACAACTTTGCATCACTAAGATTCCTAAGAGGAGGATCAATCCGATTTTACATTTTTTCATATACTTGATTTAAGGGTTTAAAAAAATTAAAGTTAAAAAACAGGCACTCTTTGTTTGCTTACGCTCGGGCTTGTGTTTTCAATTTCAGGCCAGTCATCTTTCGTCCAGCTTAATTCATCGATCATCTTTTACTGTATTTCTGTCTTTTATTAACTCTAAAACATAAAAATATCTTAGCGCATGAAGAACTGACGCCGCAAAATAGATATTTTTTCCATTATCTTCAATATAAAATGGAGTTTCCCTCTATAAAAATAAGTCTTTTAGAAGAATCAACTCAGGTTGATAGCATCGAGGAAACATAACAGCAATTCATTGCCCTTTATGTAGTATTATGGAAGTTTATAATACACCAGACAGGGGTAACAAAAAGCTATTTAAGGGTATGCTTACCCTGTTTAAAAAAATCATCATTCAGCCCGGCGTTTTTCCCGGCCAGGAGTAATCCATCTATAATCTTTTTTAAATGATCAAAAACAATTAATTTTAGACAAAAAAACAGATGGCTAACGATTCTTCATTTACCGGACTCATCCAACAGGGATATACCTTCAAAGGCGCTTCTTTTCAGATAGGCGGCGCTATGCTGGACAAAATTGTTGTACCTGATTGTCCGATCCGTCTTCCGTTAAAAACGCTCAACAGACATGGTCTTATTTCCGGCGCTACCGGCACGGGCAAAACCAAGACCTTGCAACTGATCTCTGAAGGGTTGAGCGATGCAGGAGTGCCTGTAATACTGATGGACATTAAAGGTGATTTAAGCGGCATTGCCGCCGAAGGCGATGCCACGGACGAAGGTACAGGCAGGGCTTAACCACGCTGTTCTTCCCCCCCAAACAAAAAAAAGCCTTGTCTTTACACAGGTAAAGACAAGGCTTTTAAATAAATATGGCAACAACCTACTCTCCCGGAAAAATACCAGTACCATCGGCCAGGCGGGGCTTAACTACTCT
>CAYXRN010000025.1:0-30092 GCA_964467635.1 uncultured Chitinophagaceae bacterium
CAAGCGGCCTTGACAGGAGTGTATGAAGTATTGAGAGGGTATCCCCGTAGTCTGATCCTGCACAGCGATGTGTTGACTCCTAATGCAGCGAAGTTTGATGATCCGGGTGGATGGCGTGCGATCGCGAGAGGGGAAGCGTTGACTACTAATGACCTATTTGAAAGTGCCTGGACCTCGGATTACCGTGGCATCGGAAGGGCCAACACGGTTTTGGCCAATATGGATAAAGCAGAGTTACCAGAAAATGTGTCGGATAAAATTGAAGGAGAAGCTAAGTTTTTACGAGCCTTTTTTTATGCGGATCTGCTTAATAAATTTGGTGGTGTACCTCTTATTGTCGATCAGCCTAACCCTTCTCAAAGTGAACAGGGCAGAGCAGAAAAAGATGACATCCTCAGTCAGGTGCTTAGCGATCTAACAGACGCCGCCGCGCTGTTGCCGGAGGATAATGAGCCCGGTAGGGCAACGAAGGGGGCGGCACTGGCCTTTAAGGCAAGGGTGTTGCTTTATAACCAACGTTGGGAAGAGGCAGCCGAAGCCGCCAAAAAAGTGATGGATATGAATAAATATGCTTTGTTTCCGGACTATGGCGGATTGTTTAAGGTGCAAAATGAGCACAACCAAGAGGTCATCTGGGATATTGAATTTAAACTTCCGCGTTTTACCCATAACTTCGTGGATCAGGCTACTGTGCATGCTGATCCCGCACCTTTAAAAGGGCTCATAGATGCTTACTGGATGAAGGATGGTAAGCCCTCTTCGGAGTCTGCTTTTTTTGATCCGTCAGATCCTTATAAAAACAGGGATCCAAGGCTGTATCAAACCGTAAGGCTTTTGGGATCGATGTTTAACGGGAAGGTGACGACCAAGAGCGATGTCCCTGAAACCTTTATAGGTGCCAAAAAATGGACGCCTTATAGCGATAGCACCCATATGAAAGAGGTGACCGCCGGCCTTAGTGAAGTGAACCCGATTGTTATCCGGTATGCCGGTGTCTTGCTCATTTATGCTGAAGCAAAAAATGAAGCATCAGGTCCCGTACAGTCTGTTTATGATGCGCTCAACCAGATCCGGCAAAGGCCCAGTGTAAACATGCCAAAGGTAACCCCGGGATTATCACAAACGGAAATGCGCGACCTTATTCGGCACGAACGGCGGATTGAATTGGCATTGGAAGGCTATTATTACACAGACATCCGGCGCTGGGGTATTGCTGAGGAAGTAATGAACGGTCCTGTGTATGACTTCAATGGCGATGTGTATGCGAACCGGAGTTATGACGCTCCGAAATATAACTTATGGGCTATTCCTTCCAACCAGATTGATTTAAATCCAAACCTCCAACAGAATCCGGAATGGTAACTATCTTTGGGATGAATTGCAGAACACCACAAATTATGAAACTGATGATCAAATTAAAAGTTGTCGGGGCAAAACTGTTTGCGCTCCTGTTATTAAGCCTGTGTTTCCTACACAGTGATCCTGTCCGGGGGCAACAACAAAGACCGAATATTGTTATTTTTCTGGTGGATGATCTGGGGTATGGGGATATTCAAGCCTATGGCAGCCCCTATATCCGGACACCCCATATTGATTCTTTAGCCAGGACAGGTATTCGCTTTACTTCTTATGAAGCCGCCCCATGGTGTGTGCCATCTCGTGCCGAATGGATGACAGGCATCTATGCACCGCGTGTTCATTTTGGGGGTGGAACGGGTGCCGGCGGACACGGAGGGATCCCCGACTCCATTTTGACTTTGGCGCAAGGCCTTAAACAGGCAGGGTATGCAACGGGGATGGCCGGGAAGTGGCATTTGGGATATGACCCTAAAAGATACCTGCCCACCAATAGGGGGTTTGATTCCTGGCTGGGTCTGCCCTACTCCAATGATTATAAGAAGCCTTACGTACAAACTGATGTGCCGTTGGTCATGTATCGCAATACAACCGTTGTGGAGAACCCGGTCAACCAGGACTCAATGACGGTTAAATATACGGCGGAGGCCCAGCGGTTTATTCGGGAACATGCGCATAAGCAACCTATCTTTTTTTATTTGGCCTATAATATGGTGCACCTCCCACTCCATACCACTACTGAATTTTTAGGAAAATCAGGCGCGGGGCTTTTGGGCGATGTAGTGGGTGCCGTAGACTGGAGTGTGGGGCAGGTGTTGCGGACGCTCAAAGAGGAAGGACTAGCAGAAAATACCATCGTCATTTTTGCTTCCGATAACGGCCCGTGGAATGCGGCTCCGGAGCGGATGTTCCGGAAGCCCAAAGAGCCCGAAGGTTCCAATAAGGCGCTTTGGTACCGGGGCAATAAGCCTTGGGATGCCGGAACGACAGGACCGCTGCGTGGCTATAAACATACCACTTACGAAGGTGGGACGCGTGTTCCGGCCATTATCAGCTGGCCTGGTCATATTCCCTCTGGCCAGGTTTCCAGTGCCCTGGTCACCAACATGGATATGTTTAGAACGTTGTTGGAAGTAGGTGGAGGGCAACTTCCGGATTACCCGCTTGACGGATATAATATGATGCCGCTTTTTACTGGCAAGACCGATCAAAATCCAAGGAACCAATACGCCTACATATACCACAGGATGGAAGGAATAAGGGTAGGAGATTGGGTTTTGCGGATTGGCGAAGAGGGGAGATTTAAACTTTTTAATCTTGTAGAAGACGTGGGTCAGAATTACAACAGAGCAGAAGAAAGGCCTGAATTGGTTAAACAGATGAAATCAAAAATGGACTCCCTCGCAAAAAGAATTGGTGTGAAAGTTGCCACTAAATCACATAATGATGCCCCTGCCCATGTCGGCCGGGGAGCAGGCAGAGCGGGGTTTTATCAGTAAGGGAAGCGCTTTTTTTGGTGGCTGGAACAAAGGCGATGGGCTGTACCAGCTTTTACAGGCTTTTGAGAAAAGCAAGAAGCACCTGCCGGTCGGGTTTATCCAGCGTTTTGAAATGGTTTTTGCTTTTAGTCGCCTCTCCTCCATGCCACAAAATGGCCTCCGTTAATGTTCGTGCTCTTCCGTCATGCAGATAAAAGGCGTAACCGCTTACTTTTTCCGTCAGGCCGATGCCCCAGAGCGGCGCTGTGCGCCATTTGCTGCCGCTGGCCTCAAAGTCCGGCCTGCCATCAGCCAGTCCGGGCCCATATCGTGTAATAGGAAATCGGAATAAGGATGAATAATCTGATTGGACAGTGGGCGGAAAGCCACGTTTACTTTCGTCGTAAAAGTAGAAATATGGCAGCGCTGGCAACCGATTTGTTCAAAGAGCGCCGCCCCTTTTTGCGTAAGCGGGTCATCTGCATTTCTCCGGGCGGGAACCGCCAGGGTTTTCATGTAAAACAAGGTGGCGTCCAGCACCGGTAAAAGTGGCGGTGTTTTTCCGTTGGAGGATGGCCCGTTGAATAATCGTACCTTTGCTCCTGCAGCTGGATAACAATAAGGCAACAAATCGCGACAGGGAGCTAATCATGAAATACAAGCATTTGTTTTTTGACCTGGATCACACGCTTTGGGACTTTGATGCCAATGCGAAGGAAAGCCTGGCCGAGCTTTTTGATGAATTTGACTTAGCACAAAAGGGAATTCCGGGTTTTGAAGCGTTTTACGAAGCTTATTTCAGGCACAATGAAATATTATGGGACCGCCTCAGGAAAGGCTATATAAGTCGTAAAGACTTGCGCTGGAAGCGCATGTGGCATACGTTATTGGATTTTCAACTGACCGAGACTGCCTTGTCGAATGCCATGAGTGACCGCTACCTGGAAATTTTACCCTTAAAAGACCGGCTGCTTCCGGACGCGATAGAAACCCTGGACTACTTGAAAACAAAGGGTTATCCTTTGCATCTCATCACCAATGGATTTGAGATTACGCAACACCAGAAAATGAAATCTTCTGGTATCGGGGATTATTTTGAGCATGTGGTTACTTCGGAATCGGCCGGAAAGCCCAAGCCGCATCCGGAGATCTTTGCTTACGCGTTGCAGAAGTCGGTTTGTACGCCCTCTACCGGCTTAATGATTGGAGATGCCTTGGAGGTGGATATCCTGGGGGCGCAGCAGGCAGGGATGGATTCGGCTTATTTTAATCCGGCACTTCCCCCCTATAACGGAATCAAACCCACCTATACCATTATGGGGTTAAGGGACTTGCAGGAAATCTTATAGAAGGGCAGGGTCATTCATTGCTTTGACGGCAATACCTTATTGTCTCACTGCACTTCAAACATTGGCATAATATTCTATTAAAAATACGCGGAGCCCGGAAGGGTTGCTTGTTTTTTTGTTTTAATTTAAAGCGTTTGGCAAAACATTCCAAAGTAACGATTTATGCCGCACTGGCTGCAAACCTCTGTATTGCGGCGGTAAAGTATATTGTAGCAGCGCTGACCGGAAGTTCAGCCATGCTTTCGGAGGGGATACACAGCACGGTGGATTCGGGAAACCAGCTTCTTTTGTTACTGGGGATTAAAAAAAGCAATAAACCGTCAGATAAAGTGCATCCGTTCGGCTACGGAAAGGAACTTTACTTCTGGTCCCTTATTGTAGCCATTTTGTTGTTTTCGCTGGGGGGCGGCATCTCCTTTTATGAGGGATTGACTCACCTGCAGCATCCCCAGCCGCTGGAGGATCCTTTGTGGGGGTATATCGTACTCGGGGCCGCCTTCATTTTCGAAAGCATCTCCTTATCTATTGGCATTCATAAGTTCAATTCAGTAAGGGGAGACAGCGGCTTCTGGAAGGAGTTGCGGCTAAGCAAAGACCCGACCTTGTTTGTCGTTATTTTCGAGGACATGGCAGCTGATCTGGGAATCATCGTTGCTTTTTTAGGGGTATTCCTTTCCCACTATTTTAAGGATCCATTTTTCGATGGTGCGGCTTCTATTGTCATCGGCCTTATCCTGGCATTTATGGCGGTCATTATGGCTATAGAAAGTAAAAATTTGCTGATCGGGGAAACAGCCGATCCTGAAATTGTAAAAGGAATCAACGCGCTGGTGGAGAAAACGCCTGGCATCCTCCGGTTGAACTACCCGTTGACTATGCAAATGTCTCCGAATGAGATTCTGCTCGCGTTGGATGTGCAATTCGACAATGATCTGACCATGTCCCAATTAGGGGAGGTTATTACCGGTCTGGAAGAAAGCATACGAAAGGAATATCCGCAGATTAAAAGAATATTTGTAGAAGCGAATGAGCTAAAAGGACGGAAGGGGTCGTAGAGGGGGAGCGGCATGTGCGGCTATAAGCTGGACAAAAATTCGCTGAGTATTGTTTTGTACCGGTTCATTTCGGGCAGGGAGATCGGTTTGAAGGAAAAGGTTTTCGCTGCTGCTATCGCTGGAGAAAGGCGGAATGCTGTCTGACGGTAACTTAGACAATAATTCTTGTCCTGCAGGTAGCCGGCCAGGTACTCCTGTTCGGTTTGTCCCGGTGTAGGAATAAGTATGGCTTTCTTTTGCAGCTGGGCTAAATCCATGACCGTGGTGTACCCCGGCCGGCTGATTACCAGTCTGCTCTTTCGCAGGGCATCTTCAAGTTGGGTCGTATTTAAATGATTAACCACTTTGATGGCCGGGGTTAAAAATTCTTCCCTGGGTTTACCGGGCTGGCCGCATAAGATGAGCGCCCGTATGGGAAGGGTGACGATTTGCCTGCATATGAGCTGTTGGAGTTGCGTACGCTGCGGTTCGGGGCCTGAAATTAATACTAATACATCCAGTTCGGGCGGCAGTTCTTCTTTTTTTTCAAAGCGGGACAACGCCCCTAAGTATTTGACAGGTATGGAGGGAAGCCGTTCCGGGTGAGACAGTTTCCCTGCCAGGTTGTTTTCCCCTTCAAAGTCAACGATCCAGCAGGCCGTAAATTTCCTGAGCAGGCGATAATTTACTTTTTGCAGCCAGTCTTCGGGCTTGCCCGGGAAAGGGGAGGAAATACGCAACTGATGGGTCATGATAACGGAAGGGACCTGAGGGTGGTAAAGTCCGTAGCGGTTGTCGGAAATTATAGCATCCGGCTGAACGGTACGGACAACCTGCTGAAGCCACTTGTGTTCCCTCCGGATGGCACTTTGCAAACGAGGCAACTGCATTAACATTTTTAGGCCGAAGGCTTTGCCGTTCTTGGCATACTGCATATGGTAGCCAGGCAACAAAAGATGCTTGACTTGCGGAAACTCGGCTTTTAACAAAGCCGCCTGGCCTTTGTCCGAGGCAATTAAAACATCACAATCCGCGCTTAGCAGTTCACGAATGACAGGAATGCAGCGGGTAGCATGTCCTAATCCCCAGTCCAGGGGGGCGACCAATATTTTTTTGGGTTTGTCAGGAGGCAAAACGGGCATTTTGTTTGTGTCCGAAGGTAGAATAATTTACATTTGTAAAAATAGCATTTTGATGGCTAAAAAAACAAAGTGGGCTTTTTGGGTGTTGATTATTACAGGAATGATGGCATGGGGCAGTTGCAGCGTATTGAAGAGTAATGGCTGCGGTTGTCCACCCATACCAACTACCGGAAAAATGAAACATTAAATTAGGAGAATTCAGGGTTTTTGTAGTAATTTTGAATGGCTAAAAGCTAGTGAATGATGAAAAAGCCGGAAAGAGAACTGTTGTTGTTGCTGCCCGAAGAACGATATGATGATGTAGCGCTCGAGCATGAGGCCCTTTGTTTGCATCAGATGCTTGATCAAGTAGATGTGATCGCCCGGGTGGCGGAGGCTGTGGAATTTCTTAATCTTCACCGCGGGGGAATCACCAATCATCGGCTGCGCATAGAGCAGGCATTGCTTCGCCCGGTATTGGGTCCTTTCCAGTTTATTTTACATAAAAATTAAAATCATACCCTTTTGTTATAATGGAGCAATCACTTCCCCTGGAGGATTACCTCACCCCACTATCTCTTACCGAATTATTTGATGAGCAGCGTTTTAATGAGTTACAACTCGGGCATGTGATCAAGGCGTATGAATCGCGTTTGCCGGATCCCTCCGAAGCGGATTTGGTGTTGCTTGGTGTGGAAGAATTCAGAGGCGCCGGATACCCGGTGGAAAGTGCCTCTGCCGGTGCTATCCGTAAGCAATTGTATCCGATGTATCATTGGCATAGCGGCATTAAGCTTGCGGATCTTGGGAACGTTAAAAAAGGCAAATCCCTGAAAGATACGCGGGCCGCCCTGCAGATCGTTTTGGATGAGTTGCTTTCACAAGGCAAGACCGTAATGATACTTGGCGGAAGTCACGATTTGACGCTTGCGCAGTACAACGTGTACGTGGAAAGAGAGCAAGTGATAGAAGCTACGGTGGTAGACGCGCTTATTGATCTGCATGAGGAAGAGTACATGCCTTCACGGAAGTTTTTAATGGAAATGCTGACCGGGCAGCCCAATTACATCCGTCATTATAACCACATTGGGTTTCAGAGTTACTTCGTCCATCCCCGTTTGCTGGAGGCGCTGGATAAATTGCGATTCGACTGTTACCGGCTGGGAATCGCACGCGATATGCTGGAGGAGATGGAACCGGTGATCCGTTCCACTGATTTGTTCAGCTTTGATATGTGTGCGCTTCGTTCTGGCGATGCCCCGGCCAGCCGTTTATCGCCCAATGGCTTTACGGGAGAAGAAGCCTGCGCGTTGTTTCGGTATGCCGGCATGAGCGCTCAGGTTTCCACCGTGGGATTGTACGGCTATATTCCAGGCCACGACAGGGATGAGTTAACGGCTATACAGGCCGCACAAATGATCTGGTATTTTATAGATGGCCGGGCCGTGGCCTTTAATGAGGCTGACTTTAGCGAGGCTTCTGCTTTTAATGAATTTCATATTGCTTTCGAGGGGATGGAAACTTCTTTTCTCAAAAGCAAGCGGAGCGGACGCTGGTGGATGCAATTACCGGACAAGAAATACATACCCTGTGCCTATAATGATTATCTGACCGCGGGAAAGAGCGAATTGCCGGAAAGGTGGTTAAGGGCACAGGAACGGCTGTAGAGGTTTTTTTATCAGCGGCACCTGATATGAAGCCTTTCCGCTTAGGCAGTACGCCATAAAATGATCCGTTACTGCTGAAAGGGGAACACCTACTATAAAGCGTCAAGCAGGACAACAATTACATGCGATATGAAACCTTCAAAAAAATTATCTCCGGCGGAATCCGCGACATTACTCCAGACTTTACAAACCCGCTTTGAGCAAAACAAAAACCGCCATAAAGGGATTGTTTGGTCTGACGTACGGAGCAGGCTGGAAGCCGATCAGGAGAAATTGTGGAGCCTTAACGCGATGGAAGAAACCGGGGGCGAACCCGATGTCGTAGGGCGGGATAAGACGGGCGCCTGCATATTTTACGACTGTGCGGCGGAAAGCCCGAAGGGCCGGAGAAGTGTCTGTTATGATCACCAGGCATTGCAGTCGAGAAAAAAGCATAAGCCTGAAAACAGTGCCATGGAGATGGCCCGGGAGATGGGCGTAAATCTGTTAACAGCGGAGCAATATCGGGCTTTGCAAAAACTAGGGCAGTTTGACACGAAGACCTCCAGTTGGGTAGAAACGCCTGAGGATATCAGAAAGCTCGGCGGAGCCATTTTTTGTGATTTCCGTTATGGGCATGTCTTTGTATATCATAACGGGGCGGACTCCTATTATGGCGCCAGAGGTTTTCGCGCCTGGTTGAGTGTGTAACCCGGTTGGAGGAAGAACGTCTGTAAGCGCTGCTGAAAAATGGAGTTCCTTTCTGCCACAAGCGCGGATTATATGAAAAGGCCAAAGGATGCGATAAAGGAACAAGTGAAAGAGGTATAGGGCATTTCGCTGGTATCGGAACAATGTCATGGGGACGCTTGTTGTCTATTTGGTATAGGCATATCGGGAAAAATTAGTAACTATGACGACAAAGCAAAAACCTTTCTTTGAACTGATTGGGGGACATAGGCCGGTATTGGTAGACTTTTCTGCAGCGTGGTGTGGTCCCTGTAAGATGATGGAACCGGTCTTGCAGGAACTCAAAGGTTTGACCGGTGATAAAGCCGTAATCGTAAAAATAGACGTAGACAAAAGCCCGGATATTGCTGCCCGCTACCGGGTTCAATCCGTTCCCACCCTTATCATTTTCAAACAGGGAGCAGTTTGTTGGCGGCAATCCGGGGTCATGCGCGCCGGGCAGTTGCACCGGATCATTTCCCAATACCAGGAATAACCTTATAGGGGCAGGGCAAGTTTTACCATTCAATGCTTCCGTTGAGCCATTCGGGGTCCAGCGCGGCGTCGTATTTTTTATAAAAATGAATCGCCGGTTTGTTCCATTCCAGCACCTGCCAGTTCATGCCTTGCAGTTGCTTTTCTTTCCCTTCTTGTATCAGTCGGTCAAAAAGCCTTTTTCCGATGCCTTTTCCCCGCATAGCCCGGGTGACGATAATATCCTCCAGGTACAGCCGTTGGCCTTTCCAGGTTGAAAAACGGATGTAATATAAAGCGAAGGCCACGATTGCTTCCTCCGTTTCGGCCACGTAAGCCCACCAAACCGGATTTTCCCCAAACCCGCTTTCTGTGAAATGCGCCAATGAAACGCTTACTTCATCCGGGGCTTTTTCGTAATCTGCCAGCTCTTGTACGAGTTCGAGTAGCCGGGGACAATCCGCTTTCTTTGCAGGACGTATGTTGATCATGCTGCTTGTTTTAGACCTGTGTAATTTCTATTTCCCTTTCTTTGATGGCTCGGATATAATGTTCGGGCGCTTCGGTGTCAGTGATGATCTGGTCAATATCTTCCAGTGCGCAGATTTTCCCGAAACCCCGGCGTCCGAACTTGCTGGAGTCCGCCAAAACAATGACTTTTTGCGCAGCAGCCATCATTTTCTGGTTCAGGTGGGCCTCCTGCAAGCTGGTTGTCGTTAAGCCAAATTCCAGGTCCAGCCCGTCAATGCCGAGAAAAAGTTTATTGCAGGAAAAGTGTGTCAGCATATTTTCACCATAAGGACCGGTTATGGAAAAAGAGCTTTTCCTTAACGTGCCTCCCAGCTGCAGGACCTCTACTTCTTGATGTTTGTTGAGTTCAAGCGCTACGTTTAATGAGGCCGTAATGGCTATCAGTTCCTGCTGGGGCTGGATGTGCCTGGCCAGGGCCAGTACGGTGGTGCCGGAGGCGATGATGATGGCGTTGTCTTTGTCGATCAGGGTGGCGGCGGCTTTACCGATGCGGTCCTTCTCGTCGGTACGGATGTGTTCCTTTTCGTTTACCGGGCGTTCATTGATATAAGGATTGGTGCGGGAGGCGCCTCCGTGAGAGCGGAACAACAACCCCTTGTCTTCCAGAAGTTTTAAATCTTTGCGGATGGTTACGGCAGACACTTTCAATTCTTTACAAAGCGCCAATACCTGTACAGCTCCTTCTTTTTCGAGCTTATCCAGAATAGTTTGATGCCGGCTGGCTATTGTTGACATAATCGGTATTTTAATGGGCTATTATACAAATTTTTTCCATATGAAAGCAGGAAAGATAACAACAATTTGAAATAAAAAGAAAGTCCCTGCTTCGTGATTTTCAGCTATTTAGGCATCATTACGTTTCGTCTTGTTTCGATTTTAGGTATATATTTTTGCTTCTTTCAAATCTCTGCTTACTTTTACCTTCTAATACTTTCAGGCTTTCTCCACGAATGCCAGGAAGATGTCGTACATTTAAGATCAAAAGTAAGAAAAACAGGAATGAAAAGAGCGTTGTCAATTCAAAAACTAAAAGAAACGGACCAATGGGAGATCATTGTCATCGGAGGGGGGGCTACCGGGCTCGGCGTAGCGGTGGATTCGGCTTCCCGCGGCTATAAAACCCTGCTGCTGGAGCAGGCGGATTTTGCGAAAGGAACTTCCAGCAGAAGCACCAAGTTGGTCCATGGAGGGGTCCGTTACCTGGAACAGGGGAATATAAAATTGGTGTTGGAAGCATTGCGGGAGCGGGGATTGTTTTTGAAAAATGCGCCACACCTGGCTCGCAAGCAGGCGTTTATTATTCCTGTTTATTCTCTTTGGGAGCGTATGAAGTATTACATCGGCATGAAAATCTATGATTGGATGGCCGGTAAGGAACGTATTGGTAATTCTTCCTGGTTAACAAAAAGGGAAGTGTTGAAAGAAATGGCCGGAATAAACAGCGACAAATTGAAAGGAGGCATATTGTATTATGACGGCCAGTTTGATGACGCCCGCATGGCCGTTGCTCTTGCCCAGACTTGTGAAGACCATGGCGGAACGGTACTGAATTATATGACGGTAAAGGGGCTGACGAAGGATGCCGGGGGAAGAATTTCGGGGATAGAAGCCATAGACAATGAAACCGGGACCAGTTATTCGCTAAAAGCCAAAGCAGTGGTCAACGCAACCGGTGTTTTTGTAGATGAAATACATCAAATGGATACCGATGAGGATGAACAGTCTGTACAACCCAGCCAGGGGGTACACCTGGTACTGCCCCCTCGTTTTTTAAAAACGACTGATTTCGCTCTCATGATCCCCAAAACGGATGACGGGCGCGTGTTGTTTTTGGTGCCGTGGCATCACCATCTGTTGATGGGGACCACGGATACGCCATTGGAAGAACATACCCTGGAGCCCCGCGCCTTGGAAAAAGAAATAACTTTTATCTTAAGAAATGCGGGCAAATACCTGGATCAGGCCCCGGAAAGAAAAGAGGTTTTAAGCGTCTATGCCGGTTTACGGCCTTTAGCCCTGCCTTCCAATGAAGGAGGCCGGTCCAGTAAAGATATTTCACGCCATCATAGCCTGGAAGTCAGCGACTCGGGATTGGTGACCATTACGGGTGGAAAATGGACAACCTACCGGAAAATGGGAGAAGATACCGTCAATAAGGTGATTGAGACTGCCGGACTGGAGCCTAAGCGGTGTATAACCGAACATTTGAAAATACATGGCTGGGAAAAGAAATCAATGGCTAACTGGGACGTATACGGTACGGACCGCTCAAAAATAGCGGCTTTGCAGGCCGCCCATCCCGAATGGAATAAAAAGCTGGATGAGGATTGGCCACAGACCTACGCCGAAGTCGTTTGGACGGTGAAAGAAGAGATGGCCAGAAAGGTAGAAGACGTCTTGAGCCGCAGGTTCAGGATTCTTTTTCTGGATGCCGAGGCGGCTATCCGTATGGCACCTAAGGTGGCATACATTATGCGGGAAGTGTTACAAAAGGATGAAGAATGGGAAATCGCCGAAACCAAAGCGTTTGTGGCGCTGGCTGCTGAATACCAACTGTAATAATTAACAATTTGGTCATAGGAAATTAACAAAAGGGTTAAAGAAGAAGCGGATCTTTGCCCTGCAAGTGTAAAAGTTATGAAACATCTGAATGCTATATTCGCCTCCGGGCTTTTGGTCGCCGGGCTATGTTGCGCTGTTTTACTGAGCGGTTGCGCCGCCGCCCGAAAAACGACTGCTGAAAAGATCAGCTTCTATGAGGTTGGCCACCGGGGCGCCCGCGGACTTATGGCCGAAAATACCATCCCTTCTTTTGAGAAGGCCATTGAAGTTGGAGCCAATACCATTGAATTTGACGTGCATATTACCAAGGATCATAAGGTAGTCGTATATCACGACAACTCGTTTAACCCGGCCTACACGCTGAGGCCGGACGGCTCAGAAATACCTCAGTCTCAGCGTAAGGCATATACCTTTTACCAAATGGACTATGCGGATATCCGGCAGTTTATCATTGGCCAAAAGCGGTATGACGCCTATCCCGAACAACAGCCGGTAAAGGCGTACGCGCCGCTGATGTCGGAAATGATTGACGCCATAGAAGCTTTTACAAAAGCCCATGATTATCCCCCTGTTGTTTACCTGCTTGAGGTTAAATCTAATCCGCAAACAGACGGTTTCGAACAACCTGAACCTGAAGAATACATGCGCATCATGATGCAGGTGCTAACCCCTTATCTACAGCAGATAAAAGGCCGGCTCATCATCCAGTCGTTTGACATGCGTCCATTACAGGTGTTGCATAGCACACACCCGGATATTCCGTTGGGGTATTTGACAGGAGACAAAAGCAAGGGGGTGGAGCAAAACCTTGAAGTGCTGGGTTTTGTCCCTGAATTTTATAACCCGCATTATGCGCTGGTGGATGCCCAGTTCTTAACCACCTGCCACAACAAAGGCATGAAAGTACTGCCCTGGACAGTGGAAAAGAAAGGCCGGATGGAACAGCTGATTGCGCTGGGAGTAGACGGGATCATCACCGATTATCCGAACCGGCTGGAAGAAGTAGTAGCGCGAAAAAAATAAAGGAAACGTTCTTTTGCAGGTGTTGTCTTTGTGAGGGCACCCGGCGGCGGAAGGAAATAGCCCAAGCTCGAAGGTTACCGGATTCTTTCGGTTATTAATGAAATGAAACGTAACGCCGCTGACCGCCTTTTTCGCGGTCACAACGCGTTTTTTTGAAAAAAATTCTTAAATAAAATTTTATTTAATTAAAAATGATGTATATTTATCGCTTCAAGTACTGTAAAAATAACTTTTAGCAACTTAAAGTCGTATTTTTTTTATTTAATACATCGAGTATGCAACAGACTTACTTTCGTTTATTTTATCGAATAGCCTTCCCTATTATATTTTTCTCTTTCATCTCTTTTCACTCCTCTCGTGCACAGGTATTGTATTCCAATGAGGATTCAACCAATGCCTCCGTGGATAGTGCCGCCTGGTTTAAGAATTTCCAATTGCACAGCCGGGATACGGTGGGTTATTTCCCCAATAATGAGTTGTATCTGACACAGAACGGAGCCATTTCTGTTGTAAATATGAACCGGCTCCGTCAAGTTCCCTATGGAGACATCAACCAAATGTTGCGGTCAGGTGCTACAGGGGTTCACGTATTGACGCCTTCGGCAGAACCGGGTAAAAGAAACGGCGTCTTCATACGGGGTTATTCGGATCTTATCCTTAACAACGGAGACGTCATGGAGGCGCAGCCCACCTATGTCATCAACGGAATCCCTGTTATTTTGGACCATCCTTTTGCTTATCAGATTCAGCGGTTTGATATCGACCGGCTGGGAACAGAAAATAACTTATTATCGTTTATTGATGTCAATGACATTAAAAGCATAGAGGTCTTAAAAGATTTTTCAGCGGCTGCTAAATACGGGCCGCTCTCTGCTAACGGCGTGGTAAAAATAGAAACCTACGGACCCCGGTCCGGTGAACTGAGGGTGGACGTGAATGCGCATGTCTCCTATGGACTGGCCCCGGAAGTGGTACCGGTGAACGGGCGTTATGTGCGTGATTTCCGGCAACCCTTTTATGATAAATACGCCAGTACGGTCCAATTACAGAATTATCCCGCCTACCTGGCCGACTCTACCCGGCCTGAATATTTTGGCCCGGCCGACTGGGATGAGCTTTATTTTCAGAACAGTGCCAGCGAGGGCGTGCAAGCTGCTATTTCCGGTGGGTCCCGCCTGGCTAACTTCAGGTTCTCCGTTGGGCATGCTTTGTTTCAGGGCGTCAGGGATGCGACCGGTTTTAAGCGGTATAATGTCAATTTTGGCATCAACATCATGCCGGTACACAACCTGCTCATTACGACCTATCTGTCTGGTGCTACCATGAAGCGGGACCGGAACCGTTTCATTCGCAGCAGGATAGGAGACGAGGATTATGTTTTGAATCTGGAGAGCCCACCCTCTCCGAACAAAAGCCTGATGAAGCGGTATTATTTTTATTTAGAGCAGCAACTGGACAGGAATAAAAACAACGAGATCAATGCGTTGGCGAACGCGCAATATACCTTCAGCAAGCATTTTAAGGTCAACTCCCGCCTGGGGATAGATTACCAACAGAACTTCAGAGATCTTTTTATCCCCTCTACCGTTAGCGACGGAAATAATTTTGTATCCAACTTTGATGGGTTTAATCGGCGGATCGTTTGGGATAATGCCCTTAACTTTAATAAAAGCTTTGGAAAAGTACACCACCTTACCGCCGCTGTAGGCATGTATACGCAGTGGGACAAATGGAGTTACAAGTATGGGAAGGCCTACAAAGGAAAGAGCGATTATATTAAGATTTATCAACCGGGGACGGAAGAACACAGAGAAAGCACTTCCAATAATTTCCGCCTGACAGCCAATTTTGTTGATGTGCTGCAATCGAATCTGGCTTCTTTTTATGGCAACATCAGATATGATTTTAAACATAAATACGCCGTAGGTATTTATCTCAGAAAAGATGGCAGTTCTAATATTGCGGATACCAAAAGATGGCTTTTTTCCCCTACAATAAGCGCTGCTTGGACGGCATCTAATGAAGAGATGCTTAAAAATTCCCCGGTGATCAGCTTGTTGAAGTTGAGAGGCAGCTGGGGCCGGGTCGGCAAATTGCTCACCTATGATTATTATAAAGCCGGTCCGGTTTATAATGTTGGCATAGGCTGGAACGGAAGCCCCAACATGGCTACCTATAACGCATTCCCCGTATTGAACGCTTCCTATGACCTGGGCTATATCACAAATGCCATTGAATGGCCTTATGTTCAGCAGGCGAATGTGGGACTGGACATGGGACTCCTGAAAAACAAAATCAGGTTGACCCTGGATGTGTATTCCAAAGAATATAAAAACCTGCTTTTGAAAGTGCCCGTGATGGAAGAACGGGGATATACGGGCGTCGTTCGAAATGGAATGGCTATTTTAAACAAAGGATTTGAAGCTTCTCTTTCGGCTACAGTTGTTGAGACGGACAAATTCTCCTGGGACGTTACCCTTTCTGCTTATGCCAACACGAATGAACTTACTGCACTTCCTGCAGGGTATAAAGAAATGATTATAGCAGACCGCTATTTCAAAATAGGGCAGCCTGTTAATAAATATTGGATTTTGTTGAACGAAGGAATCTATTCGGCCGAAGAACAGATTCCCGTTGACCCGGAAACCCACGAGAAAATGTCCTACCAGGGCATTCCTCTGAAAGTAGGCGATCCCGCGTGGAAGGACCTCAATCATGATTACGTCATTGACGATGAAGACCGTGTCCTTAAAGGTTCACCCACCCCTGATGTCGCCGGCTTTTTCGGGAACCAGTTTCAATACAAGCATGTTTCATTAGGCCTGCTTTTCCATTACGCTTTAGGCAGGGAAGTCATGAACGCGCATAAAGCAGGCTACTTTGATTTTGCCAACAGGGAAGGTGCAGACAATCTTACAGGGGTGAAAGAAATCAACTTTTGGCAAAAACAGCAGGGAGATTACAACAGTGTACCGACATACAACCCCTGGAGCGCCGTAAATCCTTACCAGGTCAATCAAAGTTTATTCCTGGAGGACGCCTCTTTTGTTAAGCTGCGTTCGGTAAGCCTCGCTTACGACTTTAGGACCAGGTGGCTACAAACCGCCGGAATCAGGCAATTGAGGATTTATGCGTCTGCTAAAAACGTTTGGACATGGACCGAATATGATGCGGGGGATCCCGAAGCAGTCAGCTATTTTGGCTATGACAATGGTTATTACAACTGGTCTTATCCCACAAGCTTTACGCTCGGCTTCAATTTCAAATTCTAATGATTACATAAAGATTAAATATGCGATATTTTTTATTATTCAGTATTTTATTCTTCTTTGGTCTGGGGTTGTCGTCCTGCAATAAAATGCTGGACATACCGACCAAACGCGCCGTCGCTTCAGAAAACATGTGGCAGACCAAAAACGATGCCTGGGCGGGAAGCGCCGCGTGTTACGCGCTTATACGAGCCGCGCTGGCCAATGAGAACGCCTATTGGGTCTATGGCGACTTGCGGGGGCATGATTTTTCCGTAACCCGCAGGGGCGACTTAAAGGCGGTGGTTGACAATCAGCTGACTTCCAACTACAGCACCATGGACAGCTGGAGAGATTGGCGCCGTTTCTATGCGGCGATTGACCAGTGTAACATTGCCATTGAAAACCTGCCGAAAGTACCGGAACGCGATTATCGCTATTCTACGCAGGAAATGAAACTGGATCTGGCACAGGTGCGTGCTCTGCGCGCTTTCCTGTATTTTTATATTGTCAGAATATGGGGGGATGTTCCCTTCCTCACCCGCCCGGCTGACGGTTCTTTTCGCAATGTAAAGCGAACGGACTGGCATAAAGTCCTGGACTTCGCCGCCAAAGAAGCAGCAGCAGCTTTTAAGGACCTGCCCTGGCGTTATGATGGCGACTTCCCGGAATCCCCCGGCGATTACCGGGGACAGACCATTGCACACCACCGGTCTATTGCCGTTACGAAAGGGATGACCTTGACTTTACGGGCGCATATCTACGCCTGGCAGCATAAATATGTGCAGGCCGCAGAAATTTGTGATGAGATCATTAACAATCAAGACAACACCCAGTACGACTTTACCTCTGCCGAGGACCTGACACGCCTGGATGGTACGTTCAGGGGAAGACGGGATGAAAACATTTTTCAGATCGATTTTAACATTACCCACGCGGAATATTCTACTACCGGGCAATTGGAAGACTGGACGCTGCGGGCGCCGCATATTCCGAAGAAGGAGTCCGAGATATATGTCTCCAAAGATTCCATCATCAGCATTTTTAATGAAAAAAATGACTCCAGAAAGGACTTGTACTTCGCCCATATGGATGATGAACATCCTGAGTTTTATAAGCTGAAACAACTCAACGGACTGGTAAAGGATCCGCCTATTCGTTTTTATACTTCTGCTATTGTTTTATTCAGGTATGAAGAATTGTATTTGCTGCGGGCTGAATGCAGGGCGCAATTGGGACGCATCTCAGAAGCTGTGAACGATTTGAATGCCCTTCGGGAAGAACGCGGAATAGACCTGCTGAAAGGATCCATGTCCAAAGAAGAAGTGCTGCATCATATTTTACAGGGCAGGCGCAGGGAATTGATGGGAGAAGGATGGAGGTGGTTTGACCTGGTTCGCCTTGGAAAGGTAGCGGCTTATACCAATCTCACCGAAGAAGATGTTCAGCAGGGAGCCATTTACTGGCCTTTATCTAAAGCGGCTTTACAACAAAATACATTGTTGGTTCAAAATAAGTTTTGGAGATAATTTTAATTAGCATGGAAAAGTTTAATAAAAAGGGTCTGTTGGAATTGTTGTTGTTCATTACCGTAATAGCTTTTGTGTCTTCTTGTAAGAAAGAGCAAAGCATTTACAGACATGCGGTACCCGCACATGAAGTTTCTACCTCTACCTATGACTTCCTTAAAACACAGAACGGGCTGTATGATACGCTGCTGTATCTGATAGATAAGGTAGGGCTGAGAGATACGCTGACCAATGCGCAAGTCACCTTTTTTGCACCGCAGGATTACAGCATTAATACGGCTATGCATAATTTAAATATCGCCCGGCGGCAGAATGGGGATAATGGAAACTGGACAATAGATAGTGTTAGAACAGGGACCTGGGATACCCTGTTGCACCGTTACCTGTTAGGAGGTATCGTAGATTTGGATTCATTAGATTATGCCGACGGGGTCAATCTTATTACGCCATACGGTTATGAAATGAATGGGAAGACCATTACGCTAAGCGCTTCCGGAATCAAGAATGGGGGATCCAAGGAAATAGAATATAGCGATAAAAACCGGTCGCGGTTTACCAAAGATTGGGTGAGCGCGTTTACGAGAACCGTAAACCTCAAAACAAAAAACGGCCTGCTCCATGTACTCAATACGAATCATGTTTTTGGCTTTTCCGCTTTTGTGGATAGCGTGTACCCGACGGTTCGCGGTCCTTATTTAGGAGAATACCAGGTTGTTCCCGGTACGATCGAAATGGGGTATTATGATGAAGGGGGAGAGGGCATCGCTTATCATGATGCCGATGCGGCCAACAGGGGAAAAGTAACTTTCCGTACCGGCGAAGGTGTCGATCTGGACAATTGCAAAGAAGGACTTTATAACATCGGATACAGCGCACCCGGGGAATGGCTGATGTACTCCGTGAAGGTAGAAAAAACGCAAAGCTACGTTTTGAAGATACGCGTGGGTACACCACATGCCGACGGGTCTGTTCATATCGAGATGGATGGAACAAATATCAGCGGCTCGGTAAAAGTACCTAAAACCGGTGGCTACCAGACTTGGGAGACGGTTGTTGCCGACCATCCGGTATTTATCAAAGAAGGCATCCATACTTTCCGGTTTTATCTCGAGGCCGGCGCTTACAATGTAAGCCGTTTTGGATTCACCCCCACTGAAAGGCAACCCTATCCAAAGGAAATGCTTCAGATTCCGGGAACGATTCACGGCTATGAATATGACTACGGCGGAGAAGGTGTCGCCTATCATGATAATGAAGAAGACAACAGGGGAAATGCAAGAACGGATGTTCGGTTTTTTGGTGGGGTTGACATAGAAAACTGTATAGAAGGCGGATATGATGTGGGTTATTTGTCTACCGGAGAATGGATTGCATATACCGTCAATATTCAAAAGGCCGGAAAATATAAAGTGACTTCACGCGTCGCCTCTCCTCATGCCTATGGTCGGTTTCATATTGAACTCGATGGGGAAGACATTACCGGAAGCATGAGTGTACCCGATAAAGGAGGCTATCAAAACTGGACCGATGTGGAAACCACCGTAACGTTGCCTGCGGGCCAGCACGAAATCAAGATGTGCATTGATAAGTCGGGGTTCAACTGGCAGAAATTTGAATTTACAGCTCTGTAAAAATGCAATAAAATGAAGAAAAGAAAACAGCATATTATTCCGCTCATCTTACTGGTACTGTTTGGTTTTAGCAGTTGTTACAGAAGTGGTCTGCCTGAAACATCAGACTACCTCAGCAGGGATATGAATTTTAAGCAACTCAGCTATACCGTAAACCTGGGAAAAAACAATGTATTTGCACAGGTTTTTAATGCGGACTATTCTTCCGAACCGCTGACTTTCAGCATTGAAAACGTACGGCATTTTGACGGGTCGGCTGCTCCCGGCTTATTAAACACGACCAAAGCCAGGATGTGGAAGGACTATTTTACAGGCCGGGAAGAGTCCATTAAAGAGATTAAAGAAAAGCAATATTTTGAACAAAGGCCTATTTTGGATATACGGAAGCATTCGGGAGAAATATTTTTCTGGAAAACGGATTCTAATACCGTCAAGCCCGGGGTCTATTGGTTTGATGTAAAAGTGAGCAACGCGGCCGGCAGCAGGGTATTTCATGACTTAATGTTGAATGTAAGGCTGCCTCATCCTTATGATCCCTATGAGTTTGATGATTCCTCGGGCCTCCGGCTGCTCCCTGAAGAAGGCGGCATATTGCATCCCACCAGTGTAAGTGGTGTTGTGGATATGCTCAACAGGCCGCTTCCTGAAGATAGTGTAATTGTTTATTTCCATAAAAAAGGAGCGTCCAAGAATACTATTTCCTTCAAGTTCTATGATCAGGACTCTCTTTTGATTCCGATATCCAACTTTAACATGACACAGTGGGACAGCTTACGTTATGAAAGCGCCATGACGGGAGAATACGTATGGCCTTTTGCATTTAACAGGCGATTTAACGAAGACAGTACTGTGCTCACCTACGACATAACCAATCCTTTCCCTGTTCTTGCGGATGTCGGATCCGATAAAGCTTCCATTACCTTTAGATACAACAGAATTTCTTTTGGACAACGAAGAAACGCGTCCATAGGACTGAGGTTTGCCATTTTTGAACCGGGGGAGTGGGATATCATATTTAAGTTCAAAATCAATCCAAAGTTTGAAGATGATTAAACAGGGATTTTCCGTTGCAATAAAATCAATTAGCTGACTATGAATAAAATGATAAAAATACTATGGTGCTGTTTTTTTCTGTTTTTTGGCATTCAGCAGCTACAGGCCCAGACACTTATTACAGTAAAAGGAGTTGTCCAGGATGCGGACAATAGAGAGGTTTTACCTGGCGTAAGTATTTTTAATACATCGACAAAAAAGGCCATTGGACTGACGAATGACCAGGGGAAATTTACCGTACAGGCTCATGAGGGCGATATGCTGGAGTTCAGGTACATCGGCTATAAGCATAGCGCGATAAAAGCGACTACCGAACCGCTGCATGTTGTGATGCATCCCTCCAGTAAATCGTTAAAAGAAGCCGTTATTGTTGGTTACCAGACCCGTACAAAGGAAACGGTGACAGGGGCGGTATCCATTATTTCGGGGGAAGACCTGCAGAATGTTCCCGTATCCAATGTAGAACAATTGTTGCAGGGGAAGGTGGCCGGACTCAATGTCCAGAACCTGACCGGGGCTCCCGGATTTAGCGGTTCGGTATCCATCAGGGGAATATCTCAGTTGCAGATCACGGGCAGTGGAGATCAGGCGCAGCTGGCGAGTAACAACCCTTTGCTGGTGATTGACAATGTGCCTATTTCCTATGACGGCGGTATCACCCAATCAATGTTACAGCCGGGTGCCGCTACCGGTCCGCTGGCTTTAATTCCGCCGGATGATATTCAATCCATAGAAGTGTTTAAAGATGCGCAGGCGGCTTCCTTGTATGGTTCACGCGGGGCCAACGGGGTTATCGTAATTACCACCAAAAGAGGCAATTCTCCCACTCCGGTGATCAGTCTGAACAGCAGTGTTTTTATTAATTTCCCCCCTCAGCTTCGCCCTACCTGGGGAGGCAGGCTGGAAAGGATGTACCGGATTAACTCCATCTTGAATTATAGCAAAGACATGAGGACGGCGCGCGACTTGTTAAATAGCTCCCAGTTTTTAACCGACAGCTTAAATCCTTTTTATAACAATTCTACCAATTGGCAGGGCTATTTTTACCAGACTACGGTTAATACCAATCACAATGTTCAGGTGAGTGGCGGCAACTCCAGGTTGAATTACAAAACAAACCTGGCCTACCAGTTAAATCAGGGGGTTTTGAAAAACACCGGCTTCAACAAATACAGCCTGAATATGCAGTTGAATTTTAGACCTTCCAGGCGGCTGCGTGTGGGTGCACAGTTGTTTGGCGCATTGGGGCAAAAACAAAGAGGAAACGGGGGTGGATTAACAAACAACGGCGCGGGGGATGCCTTCTCTTCTTCCCTCATGCCTTCTCCTTCCCATTTTATCGGTATTCCCAGGCTCGAAGGGTATGAAAATAACGTAGATGACAACAGCACCATTAACTTAAGGGCCTACTTGAAAGTAGAATATGAATTGTTTAAAAACTTCAGACTGAGTTCGACAACTTCTTATGACTATTATACCGATACACGAGACCGGTTTAAGCAGGCGTTTACCAATAACAACCAGACCATGCTATACGGCTATGTAGGCCGACGGGATGAATTAAACACCAGAAACGGGATTAACTACAGTTACAATACCAATCCGGAAGACTTTGAAATGGGAAGTAATTTCTATGTCAGTTTATACAATGAAGCAAACATAAGAACCAATAATGTACATATCAGGGATGTCAGGAACGGACCAAGTGATTTTTATTGGGGGCCCAAAGGATATTCTCCCCGTTTCTATCCCGGTAATCATTACAATGATCCAAAAGGGGTCAATGACAATGGCACGCACGCTTCTACCATTTACCACGCCTTGTCCTGGGCCGGGGTGTTCTCCTACAATTATAAAACAAAGTACGTCGTGGATCTGACTTACAGGATGGATGGCAATTCCGACGCCGGGGTAAACAAAAGGTATTCTTCTAATCCGGCAATAGGCTTGCGTTGGAACTTTGCTAAAGAACCCTGGCTTGAAGATTTGCCCTGGCTTGAATATGGCGCCCTCAGAGCCACCTATGGCATCAACAGCCGTGTCACTGCCACTATATTGAATACATTAGGATTCTATCATATTTACTCCGATTATAATAATTCGCCGGCCATTGCACCAGAGTTTACTATTTTACCCAATCCCAATCTGGAGCCGGAAAAATCGTATCAGTATGATATCGGAACGGATGTAGGTTTATTTAACGGGAGGTTGACCTTTACCTACGATACTTATTTCAAAAAGACTTACAACATTGTTCGCAATTATTACCTGCCCAATATCACAGGATACGACAGGGTGCAGGTTAATGGCGGCAGCCTGGTGAATTTTGGTCATGAGCTGGTGGTCAGTGTACGACCCGTTACCTCTTCTTCCATAGAAGGGTTCCAATGGTCTTTCAGTATTAACGGCGCGATGAACCATGGTATTTTAACCGGACTTCCGGGAGACATTACTTTATACCGCCAGCATGATGAAGTGTATAGCCAGGACTTTATTTTGAAAGTCGGCAGGAACCCGATAAGCAACTACCTGTATAAATACCAGGGAATCTATCAACATCCTGAAGACATTCCGGTAGACCCGGTAAGGGGCGTGAAGACCAGGTGGCAAGCGGCCGGAACCCGTTACTTTGAAGCAGGGGATCCCATATGGAAAGATGTCAATGGAGATTATGTGATCAATGGATACGACGATAAGTTTATTGTTGGCAACCCTGATCCGCTGATGACCGGTGGTATATCCAATACCTTTAGCTATAAAAACTTTTCACTGAATGTTTATTGTTCCTATTTAATCAAACGTACGCTGCTAAACAATGCCATGGCGACCCGGTTATTTGATCTTCGGAATCCCGAAGATGCAGAGAATTTATATGATTTGAGCAAGTTGAATTTCTGGGACGGGCCGGGGTCGAACGCAAAGTACCCCGACATAAGAGATTACTATCACAATGGCGTAACGGACGCCTTCCTGCCGGATCAAAGCTTATTTGCAGAAGACGGTTCTTATTTTAAGATAAACCAGATCACGCTCGGATATCGTTTCAGGGGATTCGGCTTTATGGATCGGATCGGGCTCCATTCGCTGAGTGCTTACACAACCTTGTACAACGTGGGGATTTTTTCTCCTTATTCCGGGCCGAATCCGGAAACAGTCACCCGTTTGGGGCGAGACGATATCAACGGTTATCCGGCGGCGCGAAGTCTGACTATCGGTGTAAGGGCACAGTTTTAAATATAAATGATATGATGATGAAACACATTTTCAGAATGATTATTTTGGCAGTGATTGGCTGCAGCCTTTTTTCCTGCAAAGACTTTTTGGAGGTGAAGCCGATTGATAAATTTTCCGGTGAGGAATTTTGGCGGAACAAAGAAGATGCTGAAAAGGCTGTAAACAGTTGCTATGCCCTGATGTATAAAAAAATGAATGCCTCGCCGGTGTATAACGGTGCCGATATACGGCCCGGCAATTGGAACTTTACAGAGAAATATAATTTTATCGCTTTTTCGGAAAATAAATTAAATGATCCCGACTTAGATTACCAGGATAATTTTGCGGATCCACGGGAAAGCTGGCTTACGTTTTATCAGTGTATAGCCTCCTGCAACCTTTGCATAGATCGCATCCCTAAGATTGAGGATGAGGAATTCGGTGAAGCTGCCCGGAAGACGATGATAGGGGAAGCCCGTTTTATCCGGTCTTTTATTTACTTTTTTATGGTGAGGTTGTATGGGGATATTCCTATTCATAACAACGCTTATGCTATTGAGAACAAGCCCCGTGAAGCTATGCTGAATGTGCTTGATACCTGTCTGGTTGATCTGGACATTGCCAAAGAAAACTTGCCGGCCTCGTACCCGGATCCAACCAACCGGGCTGTAAAGGCCACCAAAGGAGCCGCGTATACCCTGATTGCCAATATTTACATGTGGAAAGCCGGTTTTGATAAGGAAAATGAAAAAGAGTATTGGCAGAAAGCCGCGGAGGCTACTAAAAAAGTGATGGACCTTAACGTGTATAAGTTAGTGCCCTATGATGAAGAAACCAGTAAAACTCTTTTTAAAGGACGGTCGGAAGAGGGCATATTCGAACTTTCTATGAACGCGAATTACGGCAATGTTCACACCCGTATCATCGGGCAGTGGACCTTGCACCGGCCCATATTGCCTACCGCTACCACGCGTTATGGGGGATTGGGCAGCGAAATGGTTCTAAAAAGAGACTTCTTGGATAAGCTGTTCCCTCCCGGGGAACCGGACAAGCGTTTTACCCTCTGGTTTGAAGATCCTTATTGCACCATGAATCCGGTTTCAGCGATGTTTACCAAGTTTTTGCCTGTGGCTGGTGTCAGGGAATTCGACAACAATTATATCTTTTTCCGTTATGGCGGGCTTTTATTGCTTCGGGCTGAGGCCCTGGCCAAGTTGGGTAAGACAGCGGAAGCCATAGAGCTGTTGAATAAAATAAGACAGCGCGCCGGCGCGCGTGCCTATAATGGTGGTGGTGGAGCGCCGCTCATTGACGCGATATTTCTTGAAAGGGAAAAGGAGCTGTTAGGGGAAGGACACCGGTGGTATGACCTGGTCAGAACAGGCAGGGTAATGGATGCGAATGAATGTGAAAATAACCTGACCAGGGCACAGTTCGAGCAGGGGGCCTGGACCTGGCCGATTCCTGAAAGCGCCATCAACAGCAATCCGAAGATCACGCAGAACATATATTGGATCCAGTAGTGTGCCCAGGGGATGCATCAGTACTAGTGTTTTTAAAACAATTCTAATGAAACGAACAGGTAATATTTTTCTTCTTTTTTTATCCGTTGTAACAATGGCAGGATGGACAAGTTGTTCCAAGGATTATTATGCCGATGGAGGATTGTCCAACCCGTATTATGACGGTTCTATTTATGATTATCTAGCGGCGAAGCCTTATTACTTTGATACGATTGTATATATCATAGATCGGTCGGGATTAAAGGAAATGCTGGAAACTGACACCGTTACATTCTTTTGCCCAACCGATGTTTCCATTGGGGAGGCGATGGAGGGTTTAAACGCCTTTCGGTATCGTAATGTAGAAGATTCGGTCCACCTTGAAGATATTTCACCGGAAGTATGGAAAAAATTTCTATCCATGTATATTCTAGAAGGGAAATACACGGCCAATAAATTTCCCCGGGTAGACCCCGAGAATATTTTTTCTTATCCGGGCATCAATTACGTCATGTTGAATGGCTATATTTTGAACATTGGCCTTATGTATTATGACTATGGCGGAGCGGAAGCTGTCGGCCCGCGTATCCTTACTTTAACAGATATTACCTATAACCCGAAGAACTTCAGGGTGGATCCACATGTGCAGGTGGCTACCTCAGATATTCAACCCAAAAACGGCGTTTTACATGTTTTGAAAAACCATCATGTATTTGGCTTCAGGGGAGGGGAATTTACCCGCATTGCTGAGCAGTACTTATTACTTGAGGAAAAATAAAATTGTATTATGAGATCACGCATTTATATAGCGCTTTTATTCACTGTTCCGTTGATTTATGCTTCATGTACTAAAGAGGTAGAAAGTTCTTCCGGTGAGGATCCTTATAAAGAAACCATTTTGCCGGCTATTTCTTTTAAAGAAAACGGCGTGGCTCCGGTAATAGGAAGCCCGGGAGATACCGTTATGTTATCAGGTACCGGTTTTTCGGAGCATCAGGAGGCCCTTTCTGTATTGTTCAATGGCCAGGAGGGGACACTCTTGAGCGCTACGGATACGACAGTACGAGTTATAGTGCCGCAAAAAGCGGCCACCGGCGCTATCACGGCCCAGGTGGGGCAACAGTATTTTTTCGGCCCTTTTTTCCGGGTGCTTGGTGCGCTGCGGATGGATACCTTATACCCGGGATTTCGTGGTGCTAACGGCGCCATTCGAGATATAATACCGGTTGGTTCTGATAAGTTTTTTATCGTTGGAAGCTTTACGGATTATGACAATGCGAATATTAAGGGCGGAGTCAACAGGGCCGCGCTCATTAATAAAGACGGAACACTTGATCGGAACTTTAGTTACGGCTCCGCTACCGGTGCTTCCTCCACCATTTATTGTGCTGCCAGGATTGAGGAAGACGCGAAGTATCTTGTCGCCGGAGGATTTAGCCGCTATGGGGATATACACAATATGAATAGCTTTGCCCGGCTAAATTTTGACGGTAGTGTGGATTCCATAGCTGTAGATGTGCCCTCCGGTGATATTGTCTGGGCCTCAGCGCTGAAGGGTGGTGTTGCCGGACGTGTAACCCAGCTTCATCTTTTGCCCGACAAAAAATATATAGCCATCGGTAATTTCAGGTATTATGTCGAAATGAACTACAACCTTACTTCGGTTGCTGGCTTTGATTCTACGCATTTGGACTCTACCCTGGTGAATTACATTGCACGTTTTAATGCAGACGGATCTTTAGATACTACTTACCATTATGACCTGGTAAACCACAGGGGAATGGAGACCGTTAACGGTTCCATTAATGCCTCTTTATTGCTGCCGGATGGGAAACTGCTTATTGTGGGTAATTTTACAAAGTATAATGGCAAAAAGGCCAATCGTATTGCCAGGTTGAACCCGGATGGGAGCCTCGACATGTCCTTTCACTACGGAGCAGGCGCTGACCGGGCAATCACAGATATTGCTCCTGCCAATGACGGCGGCTATTACTTAGTGGGTACCTTCAATTCCTATGATGGACAAAAGGCTGCACATGCCGTAAAAATAAAAGCAGACGGCACTTATGACCCTTCTTTTGATATAGGAAAAGGCGCTGATGGGTTTATTTATGAAGTGTATCAGCTTTCCGATGGCGCGATTTTGTTATCCGGCACCTTCAGGCTTTTTGATGACATGCGCTGTAACAATTTTGTCGTATTAAATGCAGACGGAAGCTACCACGGCAGCTATAACAGTACTGGTGGATTTAACATTGGCATGGATGCCGTATCAGGGGGGATAACCAAGGTATTTGAAATCGAAGAGGAGCAAAGCCTGATTGTCGTTGGCAATTTTGAGGAGTTTGACTACAGGGCTTCCAATAATATAGTTAAGCTTGATTATATCATTAAATAATTTTTTGATTTTGATATGTATAACATGAAACTAAGGTACCTGCTTTTAGGGTTGCTGTTATTTGCATTTATTGCATGTAACAAAGACGGAGGGAAAGTTAACCCTGGCGATGGGCACGTTAACCCCATTGATACAACGGAGCAACAAGATGTCGAGAAAAAAGAAATTAATATTGAGCAGGCGCTCTTTATTAATCCGGTAAATGTACGAACCCATACCAGCGACACCCGGATTATGGATACCCTGATTCAGTATCTTGATCATACGCCTGAGGGTGCTGATGTGTACCTGAACATTTATTTGTTTAGCTACGAACCGGTCTTAAAGGCGGTTAAAAGGGCGTATTTCCGGGGGGTGAAGATGCACGTGATGATTGATAACGGTCGTTCTGCCAGTATTGATGAGAATGAAACGACTATCGAGCAGTTGGAGATCATGTTTAGCAACAGCTCCTCTGAATTGGTAGTCGTTGAATCTGATACGGACCCTTCTCTTACGGCTATTGATCATCACAAACATGTGTTATTTTCAGAAATTGACCTGCCGCAGGGGATAGCGAAAAATGTCGTGTTTTCTACTTCACACAATTTCATATATAGTGCGACCATGAAGGTACAGGACGCGGTCATCATGACCAATAAGAAACTGTATGACGCCTTCCTGGACAATTGGAATGCCATGAAGGCCCGCGCCCAGTCCGGCATGAAGGATTTTACTTATACGGTAGTCGATTTGGATAGCATAAAGGTATTTTTCTTTCCCAGGCGGAAGGATGGCGACTGGGATGGCGATGATACCGTGTTGGATATTTTGAATAAGATCAGTGATTTTTCATCGGCCGTGGTCAGAGTGGGCATGTCCGACTGGACAGATGGCCGGATGGAAGTAACGGAAAAGTTGACTGAATTGGAAGAGCAAGGCGCAGCGGTAGAGGTGATTGCCAAAAACAAGGCCGACCAGGCCGTTTTGGATGAATTACAGCGCCTGCAGGACGCGGGAGGATATGTTAAGGTATTGGACATGGATCCGGAAAACATTCATTCGAAGTTTATCATGATCAAAGGGGTTTTGGATGGAAAGCAGCAAAAAATTATTATGTGTGGTTCCCACAACCTCACCGCTTATGCATTAAAGTATAACAATGAGGTTATCCTTATGCTGAAGAACAGTGCCTTGTTTGATGATTACTGGAATTATTTTGATGCGTTGAAAGAGACCTTATAATTGCATTTTGATAAGTATGTAATCTTACTTATATTTATCTCCGAAAAAAGGAGCAGATGGATGAAAAAAGATTTACATTCTGAAAAGCAACTTCTCGATCGATTAAACAACAATGCTCCCGGCGCTTTTGAACAGGTTTATAAGACGTATGTAGCAGACCTTTTAGGCTACGCAGCCCAAAGGCTATCTTCGTTAGAAGAAGCAAGAGATGTGGTACAAGACATCTTTTTAAATCTTTATGAGCGCCGAAGGACACTGAATGTTGAAGGCTCTTTAAAAGCCTACCTCTTTTCTGCATTAAAATATAAAATTATTGATCACATTCGTAAGAATGTGCATAGGGAATATTATGCCAATTTGTTGTTTTCTTTTCCCCAAAAAGGAGAAGATAACGTTTTTAGCGAGTTGGTGTATAATGATTTGAACGCGATTGTGGAAAAAGAAATTGAACGGCTTCCTTCCAGAATAAAAGAAACGTTCCTGCTCAGTCGTAAAAAACACTTGAGTATTTCTGAAATAGCTGCTTACATGAATATTTCAGAACAAACCGTTAAAAATCAATTGACTACAGCCATGAAACGGCTCCGCCCTGTGTTAGATAAAGTGCTCCTGCTGGCAATCCTTCTATTTTTTTGTTGATTTTTCAAAAGCTTTCCATAAAGTTTTCTAAGGGCATCGGGCTGAACTCTTCTTGTGTTGTCACTGTATCGGACAAATTCCCTGAACGGGAATGAGGTCTCCCAAAATCGTCAATAGGTCCGCCCGGAACTGCATCTAATCTTTTTTTTTCAAAAAGTAGTACCCTTTGGCTTTTCAGCCGACTTAACGATATAGAGTCAATTAAAATGATCATATGAGTAAAGACCAGGTAGTAACCTTATTAGATAAATATTTAAAAGGGGAGTGTTCCGAAGAGGAGATACGACAGGTGGAGGTATGGCTGGAGGGCATTTATAGTGGAAATAACGAGTGGAACAGACTATCTGAAAAG
>CAYXRN010000026.1:0-29737 GCA_964467635.1 uncultured Chitinophagaceae bacterium
GGCTGATCCCCCTCAGGAACCGTTATGGTTTTCTTTTCATAGCCGATACTGGATATTTCCAGTTCTTCTCCTACCTTCGCAGCAAGCCTGAACTGACCATTCACATCGGCGGTTGTTCCGGTAGTTGTTCCGGATATCACAATGGTAGCGGCAGGAATGGGTTCTCCTTCTGCATCTACCACCTTACCGGTGATCGTTTTCTGCTGGGCCCAGCCGGAAGAAAAGACGACAAGCAGCAGCATGCTTGTCAGAAGTAGTACTCTTTTCATAATTGTTGTTTTTAATAAAGTAATGGTTTGGTTTTTGATTTTGAATCTAAAGAGAAACTTTTTGCTTTATCTTGTTATGGAGTTTAATGTTTTCTATAACCAGCGCGGCAGCGCCTATTAGGCTCGCTTCTTGCCCGAGCTTTGAGAGCACTATTTTTGTATTTTCCGCAAGCCTAGGAATGCAGTATTGGTTTAAGGCGTGCTGGACTGGAGCCATTAATATCTTTTCGGCCTTTGCTCCCCGGCCACTTAAAACGACCAGCTCAGGATTCATAATGTGGATGAGGATGGCAATACCTTTGCCCAGTGCCAAGCCCACCTCAGATAACAAATTGATGCAAAACTGATTTCCCCTGGAGGCGGCTTCTATGATTGAATCGCTCATGTATTTGACGTCTTGAAGCTCAACTCCAGTATTATTTCCTTTATTGATCTCGTCAATGGCTTTTTGAGCCACGATTAATAATGAAGTCTCAGTTTCCAGGCAACCTCGCTTTCCACATTCACATAGAATTCCGTTATCGCTGACAGGAATATGGCTAAATTCCCCAGCATAACCGGTCTCACCTCGAAAAAGTCCGCCATTTACAATCATACCCAGCCCGGTACCCCAGCCTATATTAATGATCATGGCGTTGTTTGTTCCTTTCGCTTGACCGAAAGTCCATTCTGCTAAAGCGGTCAGGCTCGAATCGTTGTCCAGAAATACGGGCAGTTGTAGCTCCTTTTTTAGAAACTCCTTGTGACTAATGGGTAAATGCTGATTAAAAAAAGTATAATTGATCCCTTTTTCTTTGTTGATAAAACCAGGCATCGCAACGCCTATCCCTAACACCTTTTCGCGCGGAATTGCAGAATGAGCAAGGTAAGTCTTAAGCTTTTCCGCTAGCGCTACAAGCGCGTTTTTTCTTCGATGCAAATCAAGTTCAAAGGTTTCCAGCGGTGTGACCGGTTGGTGGGAGAGGTCAAAGATGGCTACTGAAGTAAACAATTGATCCATTGCTACGGCTACAATGTAGGAGTAGTCCGGATTTAATGAATAGCGAACCGCCCTTCTGCCCCCGGTGGACGGCGCGTGCCCTTTTGTAACGACGCAACCCTCCGATAACAATAGGTTCAATTCTTTAGTCACTAATGGAATACTCTTGTTTAACCACTTGCTTAAACTCGAGCAACTTTGTCCGCCCTGAAAATAAAGTCTTTTAAAAATGGCATTCTTCAAGTACTGGTCCTCCGGGTGTTTTGTAATATTGGATAGAGGTGCTTTCAATTATTTATTTTTCTGAAAGTAAAGTTGATTACGTTACAAATGTAGAATTAAATCAATAACTTTCAAAATAATTTTAAGAAGTTTTTTAAGCTTAATGATTTCAGGATGTTAACTCTTTGCCTTTCAAACATTAAGATTATAAAAAAATAAAAAACCAATTTAGCTTTGCAAACGTATCCATTGGAAATTATTTAGAAATATGAACATCATCATAGAATCGGTGGAAACGGTGGACGTACGTTTTCCTACCAGCTTATCATTAGACGGCTCAGATGCCATGAACGCGGATCCCGACTATTCTGCGGCTTATGTGATTCTTCATACCAATCACCCGCAGTGGAAAGGATATGGATTAACCTTTACGATCGGGCGCGGCAATGAAATATGCGTAAAAGCAATAGAATCCATGTCGCATGTATTAATAGGCTTGTCCCTGGAGGAGATAAAGGCGGATATGGCCGGTTTCTGGAGAAGGATGACCGGTGACAGCCAACTTCGTTGGCTCGGACCGGAGAAAGGCGTGATCCATATGGTTACTGGCGCGCTGGTCAATGCCGTCTGGGACCTCTATGCGCGGGTAGAAGACAAGCCGCTTTGGAAGCTCGTGGCTGATATGACTCCGGAAGAAGTGGTTTCGTGCATTGATTTTACTTACCTTACTAATGCCATAAAGCCGGAAGAGGCACTTGAGATTCTGCGAACACAAGCAGATACGAAAAAAGGAAGAATTGAACAATTGCAAAAAAGGGGATATCCCGCTTATACAACTTCGGTAGGTTGGCTGGGGTATTCGGAAGAGAAAATCAGGAGGCTATGCCATCAAGCCCATAATGAAGGATGGACACATTTTAAAATGAAAGTGGGCAAAGATATTAAGGAAGACGTGAGGCGGGCGGCGATTATACGCCAGGAGATTGGACCGGATAAAAAACTGATGATGGATGCCAATCAGCGTTGGGAGGTAGATGAGGCAATTGCTAATATGAAACAACTGGCTGCCTACGATCCTTGGTGGATCGAAGAACCGACCAATCCTGATGATATCCTTGGCCACCTCGCTATCAAGAAAGCTATTTATCCGATTAAAGTAGCTACAGGGGAACACTGTCAGAACAGGATTATGTTTAAACAATTGATACAATCTGGCAGCATAGACATTTGTCAGATTGATAGTTGCCGGGTTGGCGGGGTAAATGAAAATCTGGCTATTTTATTGATGGCGGCCAAGTTTAATATTCCGGTATGTCCCCATGCCGGAGGAGTAGGCCTGTGTGAATATGTTCAGCATCTTTCTATGATTGACTACATTTGTGTCAGCGGATCATTGGAGGGTCGTATGATCGAGTTTGTCGACCATCTACATGAGCATTTTGAGAATCCGGTGTGCATACAAAACGGTTGCTATATGCCACCGGATAGTGCAGGATACAGCATTAAAATGAAAGCAGCATCTTTGAGCGCTTATACTTTTCCCGGTGGCGAAAAATGGTTGACCCTGAAGAAAACTATATCTGTATAATATATTAATACCTCATGGAATTAAAATATGATCCTCGTTACCCCAATGTGGAATATTTGAGAAGAAAAGCTAGAAAGCGCGTACCTGGCTTTGCTATGGATTACCTGGAAGGGGGCTGCAATGAAGAAGTTAATCTGAGAAAGAATACAAGTGAAATACGGGAAGTGGAACTAATGCCGCAATACCTGGTTAAACACGGTGGATCGGATCTGAAGACAGAATTGTTTGGTCACCTTTATGATGCGCCTTTTGGTATTGCTCCCGTAGGATTACAGGGGTTGATGTGGCCCGGAACCCCCGAAATTCTGGCGAAGGCGGCTTTTGATTTTAATATTCCTTTTGTATTGAGTACGGTCAGTACGGCAAGCATAGAAACCATTAGCCAGATTACAGAAGGCCGCGCCTGGTTTCAATTGTATCATCCGGCAGAAAACGACCTCAGGGACAAGTTGCTTCATCGGGCAGCTGAAGCGCAGTGTCCCGTTTTAGTAATGTTATCCGATGTACCTACTTTTGGTTACCGCAGTAAAGAAATAAAAAACGGGCTGGCCATGCCGCCGAGAATGACCCTGCATAATGTACTTCAGATTATGAGCCGCCCTAACTGGGCATTGCATACGCTTTTTCATGGGCAACCTTCCTTCAAAACAATGGCGCCCTATATTCCGAAAGGGATGAACATGCATCATTTGGGGTTGTTTATGAACAAAACCTTTGATGGTCGCCTGAATGAAGATAAGGTGAAGGCGATCCGTGACAAGTGGAAAGGAAAACTGGTCTTAAAGGGCGTGTCCAGTGAAGAGGACACGGAAAAAGCAATCAGGCTGGGCCTGGACGGTATTATTATCTCCAATCATGGCGGCCGCCAACTGGACGCCGGCCCCTCCACTATTCAGGTGTTGAAAAAAATTGCTCCTAAATACAAGGATAAAATTAAAATCATGATGGATAGCGGGCTGAGAACCGGGCCGGATGTCGCGCGCACACTGGCCTGTGGGGCGGAATTTACTTTTATGGGGCGCACCTTTATGTATGGCGCAGCGGCATTAGGTAAAAAAGGAGGAGTACATACGATCTCTATTATTAAAAGACAATTGCAACAGGTAATGGAGCAGATTTGTTGTGAAAGGGTTGTTGACTTGCCGGCACATTTAATTTAAAGGAGCAATAGGCGCGAGATTGCCTTTTTCTTTTCGATGACAAATTTTTCGTCAATTTGTTATGCGATAACCGCTATACCCGTTCAAACACATCCCCTGCTGATATTGGTCTTCCTTTAAACACCGCTAGTGTTAAAGACAGTAATTTAAAGTACCCAATAAAGAGACGCTCTGATTGGAAATGCCTTGAATACGGATTAACAAGAAAAGGGCCGGCATCATCGAAATGATTTCGTATGCTCGTGGGAGCCGCCGGAAATAGCATAATACTTCCATGTCATCCGGCTTCCATTTAATGTTCAAAGGGAAGCGGGTAATCCTGTTATTTTTCCTAACTTCGATGTTTATTTAGAAAAACAAGTATGTCTGTAAATAAAAAAATAAAACGTGTTACGACACATACCCTGCAAAAACTAAAAGCAGATGGCGAGCCTATCAGCATGCTGACAGCATATGATTATTCCATGGCGCGAATATTTGACGATGCGGGCATGGAAGTCCTCCTGGTAGGAGACTCGGCTTCCAACGTCATGGCTGGACATGAAACGACGTTGCCCATGACGTTGGATCAGATGATTTATATGGCCTCTGCCGTGGTAAGGGCGGCGCAAAGGGCGCTGGTAGTCGTGGATCTTCCTTTCGGATCTTATCAGGGAAATTCTAAAGAAGCACTTAACTCTGCCATTCGCATTATGAAAGAAGCGGGCGCACATGCCATCAAGTTGGAAGGAGGGGAAGAGATAACTGATACGATTAAAAGAATCGTTTCCGCCGGGATTCCGGTGATGGGACACCTGGGCCTTACTCCGCAGTCTATTTATAAATTTGGTACTTATGCCGTACGAGCTACAGAAGAGGAAGAGGCCAATCAGTTGTTGCGGGATACCAAATTGTTGGAGCAATCGGGATGCTTTGCCGTGGTGTTGGAAAAAATACCGGCTTTGCTGGCACAAAAGGCTACTGGAGCGCTACAGATTCCAACCATTGGTATCGGCGCCGGCCCATATGTGGATGGACAGGTCTTGGTGATGCATGATATGCTCGGGATCAATAAAGACTTTAAGCCACGCTTTTTAAGAAGATATGCGGACCTTTATGCTGATATAAAAAGTGCCGCGGAAAGATATATTGAGGATGTAAAGACAAAGGACTTTCCGAACGAAAAAGAACAATATTAAATCAAAGAGGGGAACGATCATGGACGTATTAAAAAAACTCGGACTTGATAAATCGCACAGCGGGATTTCTACAGGAGAAAATTGGCTAACGGCCAAAGGCAAGCCGGTGGCCAGCTTGTCTCCCGTAGATGGCAAGGAACTCGCTACGGTAGGTACTGCCGGAAAGAAGGAGTACCACCAGGTAGTGGAAAGTGCACAAAAGGCATTTGCCACCTGGCGAGCTGTTCCCGCACCTGAACGCGGAGAGGTTGTCCGGCAGATCGGACTTGCGCTACGGGAAAAGAAAGAGGACCTGGGAAGGTTGGTGTCCTATGAGATGGGAAAAAGCCTGCAGGAAGGCTGGGGGGAAGTGCAGGAGATGATTGATATTTCGGACCTCGCGGTAGGGATGTCCCGCCAGTTGCATGGGCTCACGATGCACAGCGAACGCCCCGAACACAGGATGTATGAACAATGGCATCCGGTAGGGGTGACCGGGGTTATTTCTGCTTTTAATTTTCCAGTAGCTGTGTGGAGCTGGAACGCTTTTATCGCCTTGGTATGCGGTGATACCGTAATTTGGAAGCCCTCCGAAAAAGTGCCGTTATGTGCTATCGCCTGTCAAAAGATTATTGCCCGTGTTTTGGCTAAAAACAACCTGCCGGAGGGCATAAGTAATCTTGTGGTAGGAGGAAAGGAAGTAGGTGAGTGGATGGCCAATGATGAACGCCTGCCACTGATTTCTGCTACCGGGTCAACGCGTATGGGAAAATCTTTAGCTGTAGCCGTCGGTGCGCGCCTGGGTAAAACCATTTTGGAATTAGGAGGGAATAACGCCATTATCATTACCGAGCATGCGGATTTGCAAACGGCTTTGACCGGTAGTGTTTTTGGAGCAGTTGGTACCGCAGGGCAACGTTGTACGAGCACCCGTCGGCTGCTGGTTCATGAAAATATTTATGAGTCTTTTAAGGAAAAACTGGTCGGAGCCTACCGGCAACTCAGAATAGGCGATCCGCTTAATGAAAAAAATCATGTAGGGCCCTTGATTGATAAAGCGGCGGTTAACATGTATCTGGACGCTCTGAAAGAGATTAGTCGGGAAGGCGGACAATTTGCGGTAGAAGGAGGCTTGCTATCTGGAAAGGGGTATGAAAGCGGGTGTTACGTAAAGCCTGCCATTGCGGAAGTGGAAAATAATTATCAGGTCGTGCAACGGGAGACGTTTGCGCCTATCCTGTATTTAATTAAGTACAAAAAACTGGAAGAGGCGATTGCTATGCAGAATGCGGTGCCACAGGGTTTATCGTCTGCTATCATGACGCTCAACCTGCGGGAAGCGGAAAAATTTCTTTCTGTAAGTGGCTCGGATTGTGGCATTGCCAACGTAAATATTGGAACAAGTGGTGCTGAGATAGGAGGCGCTTTTGGTGGTGAGAAAGACACGGGCGGCGGCCGAGAGTCAGGTTCCGACGCATGGAAAGGCTATATGCGCCGACAGACCAATACCATTAATTATTCCAGCAAAGTGCCATTGGCGCAAGGAATTAAGTTTGATTTGTAAACAATAGCTCTTGCGCTTCTAACAGAGGTGCCGGAACGAAGAACGCTAAAAAAAGCAACTAAAACCAGATATACAAATGAACCCGTCCCGTAAATTAATGACTTTAGAGGAGTTTACTATTCAAGAGCTTCGTAATTATCCCCATGCTACAGGAGAACTTTCAGGGTTGTTACGTGATATTGGCCTTGCGGCAAAACGTGTAAACGCCGAAGTAAATAAGGCCGGGCTGGTGGATATTCTTGGAGATGCCGGCCATCAAAATGTGCAGGGGGAATCGGTCAAGAAACTGGATGACTATGCCAATAACTGGTTTATTGAAGTCCTGCGTTCGGGCATCAATTGTGCCGGTGTGGGGTCCGAAGAAAATGAAGACGTTGTCATTTTTAACGACGCTTTAAGTAACAAATCCAAATATGTATTGCTGATGGACCCGTTGGATGGCTCGGGCAATATTGACGTAAATGTGTCCATTGGTACTATATTTTCTGTTTATAAAAGAATTTCGCCATTAAATAGCCCGGCCACCAGGGAAGACTTCCTTCAGCCGGGTAGCCAGCAAATGGCTGCGGGCTATGTAATTTACGGTCCTTCTACGATTCTGGTTTATGCTACCAAAAGAGGGGTAAATGGCTTTACGCTTGATCCTTCTATAGGGGAATTTTGTCTTTCTCACCGGGATATCAAATGTCCGGATCAAGGGGATATGATATCCGTCAATATAGGCTACCATCCTGATTTCAAACAAGGGTTAAAGCAATATTTAGCAGACCAATTTTCTGAACGATCCAGCCCGGTGACCTATCGTTACACAGGATCTATGGTCGCGGATGTGCACAGAAACCTGTTGAAAGGAGGTGTTTTTATTTATCCTCCTACTACGGCAAAGCCACATGGAAAGCTGCGCTTATTGTATGAATGCAATCCGTTGGCCTTTATTGTGGAACAAGCGGGCGGACTGGCTTATGCAGATAAAAACATGCGCATCAGGGACATAAAGCCCGAGGCTATTCATCAGCGCTGTCCCATGATTATTGGCGCTAAAAATATGGTCGAGCACTTGCTTGGTTATCTGTAAGATGTGGCGCAAATGAACGAGGGGTACATCGGAAGATAATGTGCTAAAATCGCCAAGTAACCCGGGATGCCGACAGGTAATTGAGCCTTTTTGGTGATCCCTTCCTTTTGAATGAACAATAGAACCTGTCTGACTGCGGCTGCAATAATACCCATCGTATTTACGAAGCTGTTCAAAGATTAGGGTTAAGTATCGTAACTTGCAGCCATGAAAGACCATATCATTTCCGTAGAAGGATTGGTAAAAAAATATGACGATTTCAAGGCTGTCTGTGGAATCGACTTTGACGTAAAGGAAGGGGAAATATTTGGATTGTTGGGGCCGAATGGGGCCGGAAAATCCACTACACTTGAAATTTTAGAAACATTACGTAAAAAGACATCCGGAAAAGTTTTGATTGACGGCTTGGATCTTGACAGACAAAGTGACCAGATCCGCCAAATTATTGGAGTGCAGTTACAGTCTTCCGGATATTATCCCGGGCTGAAACTGATCGAATTGATCCGTCTGTTTGGCGGCCTATACAACAAGAGGATAAAACCAATGGACTATCTGAGGTTGGTTAACCTGGAGGAGAAGGCTAATGCCAAGTACAAGCAGCTTTCCGGTGGGCAGCAACAACGTTTTTCCATAGCCACCACTTTGATTAATCAACCAAAGATTATTTTCCTGGACGAGCCCACAACAGGCCTTGATCCCCAGGCCCGCCGTAATCTCTGGGACCTGATCCTTCGGATTAGGGCGGAGGGCACCACCGTACTTATCACTACCCATTATATGGATGAAGCAGAAGTGTTATGTGACAGGGTAGGGATTATTGACAGTGGGAAGATCATCGCCATGGCTACGCCGGACCGGCTTATTGACGACCTGATAGCCAGTGGTTTTGAACGAAAAAAAGAAGTGAAAAAGGCTAATTTAGAAGACGTATTCATTAACCTGACTGGAAAAGAATTGAGAGAAGAGGCTTAGCGTTCCTTTGGCTTTTACTACAGCTGCCAGTCGCGGATCAGGAAGTAGAACAAATAGCATCGACTAGTATGAGCCCCCATAACCGAATAACCATTTATCGATTGACCCAATGACTAAATCAGCATTAACACAACATATCTTCGACAAAGGCTCTTACCTCTGTGTGGGGTTGGATACGGATCCGGGGAAGATCCCGGATTGTCTGCACGCGGAGAAAAATTCTGTTTTGACTTTTAATAAGGCTATTATCGATGCTACGAAGGAGCTGTGTGTAGCCTACAAAATAAATACGGCATTTTATGAAAGTATGGGGATAGAAGGCTGGCAAACTTTGAAAGAAACTGCTGAGTACATCCCTGAAAATCATTTTATTATAGCGGATGCTAAAAGGGGAGATATAGGCAATACTTCGCTGCAGTATGCAAAGACCTTTTTCAAGACATATCGTTTTGATGCCCTTACCATAGCACCTTATATGGGCAAAGACAGTGTGTCCCCCTTTTTAACCTATCCGGGAAAGTGGGCTATTGTACTTGGGTTAACCAGCAACGCAGGAAGCCTTGATTTTCAAATGGAACGAGCTGCAGACGGCTCTTTTTTTTATGAAAAGGTGATTAAAAAAGTAGCAAAATGGGGTAGTGCTGAAAACCTGATGTTCGTAATCGGTGCTACACAGGAGGAGCAAATTGCCGAAATTAGGCGGTGGATGCCTGATCACTTTTTCTTGGTGCCGGGGGTGGGAGCGCAAGGAGGCAACCTGAAAAAGATATCCGCCTTAGGGCTGAATAACGAAGGCGGACTGTTGATTAACGCTTCTCGGTCTGTAATTTATGCCGGTAGCGGTATTGACTTCGCGGAGAAGGCGCATGCCGTTGCGGCAAACTACCGTCATGAAATGAAAAGTTGTTTAAAAAAATACTGCTTATGAAAGTCCTTTTAAAAAGCAGCCATTGATGTTTCTTTTGTATTTTCGGCTTTTGAAATTATTGAGCTATGGCAGACCTTTTTCAATCTCCGGATTATTACCAGGTAGAAGCACTTTTTGAGGAGGAACACCTGCTTATCCGGAATTCGGTACGGCAGTGGGTAAAAAAGGAAGTATCTCCAATTATAGAGGCTTGCTGTCAAGAGGCTCGTTTTCCCAAAGAATTGTTGGACGGGCTAGCCAGACTGGGTTGTTTCGGTCCTTTCATTCCCGAAAAATACGGTGGTATGGGCGTAGATTATATCGCCTATGGACTGATGATGCAGGAACTGGAGAGGGGGGATAGTGGTATTCGTTCTACTGCGTCCGTTCAGGGATCGTTGGTGATGTTCCCGATTTTTCAATTCGGCAGTGCAACGCAGAAGCGAAAATACCTTCCCGCACTCGCAAAAGGTGAACTGATCGGTTGTTTTGGTCTCACTGAACCGGATCATGGTTCAGATCCCGGTGGAATGGTTACACGCTTTGAGGATAAGGGTGATCACGTAGTGCTTTCAGGCGCCAAGATGTGGATATCTAATGCCCCCTTTGCAGATATTGCCGTTGTATGGGCTAAAAATGAATCCGGTAAGATTCAGGGGTTGCTTGTGGAACGGGGGATGGACGGCTTTTCTACCCCGGAGACCAAAGGGAAATGGAGCCTGCGGGCCAGTGCGACAGGCGAGCTGGTGTTTGATCGGGTAAAGGTGCCAAAAGAAAATATTCTCCCGGAGGTGCAGGGTTTACGCGGGCCGCTAAGCTGTCTGGATTCGGCACGCTTTGGTATCGCCTGGGGAGCGATAGGCGCGGCGATGGATTGTTATGATACGGCACTGCGTTATGCGGGGGAGCGGAAACAATTCGGTAAGCCGATCGCTTCTTTTCAGTTGCAACAGAAGAAGCTGGCAGAAATGCTCACGGAAATTACCAAAGCCCAACTGCTCAACTGGCGATTGGCCACCCTGAAGAATGAAAACAAAGCTACGGCAGCGCAAGTTTCCATGGCCAAGCGCAACGCGTGTCAAACGGCTATACAGGTCGCCAGGGAGGCTCGTCAGATATTAGGAGGCATGGGTATTACAGGGGAGTTTGCGATTATGCGGCACCTGATGAACCTGGAGAGCGTCATTACTTATGAAGGAACCCATGATATTCACTTGCTAATAACCGGGCAGGATGTTACCGGAATAAATGCTTTTAAGTAAACTATGAGAATATTTCTGCTTGGTTTTATGGGCTCCGGCAAATCCTATTGGGGAAAGAAGCTTTCGGTATCCTTGGGCCTTCCTTGTTTTGATCTGGATAAGGAAATTGAAAAAAAGGAGGGCTTGAGTATAACGGCTATTTTTGACGCATATGGCGAAGACAGATTCCGGCAGTTGGAAGCCCATTATCTCAGAATCTTATCCCGGGATGAAGACCTGTTGTTGTCCTGCGGTGGCGGTACCCCCTGTTTTGCAGAAAACATGGAATTTATGAACAACAACGGGACGACTCTGTGGCTGGATGTGCCTGTAGCAGTGATGGTGAACCGCTTAAAACGAAATAAACATAAACGTCCTCTGCTTAAGAATTTGAATGATAGGGAGTTAAAGTCTTTTGTTGAAACAAAACTTGAAGAAAGAAAAAGCTATTATGCACAATCGCGGCTGATTGTAAATCCTATAAAATTTGATGTCCATTCCCTTACACAAAAAATAAAATCATGCACAAACCGTATTTGATTATTGCTGCCCTTTTAGGGGCATTGTCTGTTGCTTTAGGTGCTTTTGGGGCACATGGCTTACAAAAAATCGCTTCTTCCGAAATCGTGGAGATTTATGAAACAGGGGTGCGTTATCAGTTCTATCATACTTTTGCTTTATTGGCCGTAGGCATTCTATATATCTGGTTCCCCGGCAGACTGATGTCTTTATCGGGGCTGTTTTTTATCATTGGTGTCATGCTATTTAGCGGTTCGCTCTATCTGATCACTTTTATGAAAGTGGCAGAAAAGATCATTCCCTCTGCTATCGGAGTGATCACCCCGATCGGAGGGCTCTTTCTCATCGCCGGTTGGGTGATGCTACTTGTCGCATTGGTTGCCAAGAAATAATTTTGCCTTTCTTTTTGATCACGCTCCGATTATTTTACCGACCGAAAAGGTTCCTTCACCGATAATAAGCTGGATAAAAGCGATTGTCACTGGCTTGAAAAGTAAGCGTACTGTATCTTTGTATCCTAATTTTTAAAGAATGAGGGAAGAAAGAAACAGTGAATTTGGCCACCACCGTAAGTGGACGGGAGACAGAATGAAAGCCAGACTGGAGCGGCGCAACTTTATCCGTAGACAGCGGGAAGAAAGGATAGCGTGGATGAAAACTTGCAGGAAACGGCAGCACCACCACCGGGACTTTAACGAAGGGAAGGAATGGTTTGGAATATTTATCATTCTTATAGGCCTAATATGGCTGGGGAAGGCGTTTCTGGGACCTTATCCCGATTGGTTGTTCAGCTGGCAATCCCTAATGATAGCCATTGGGTTGGCGCTGGGTTTTGCGTCCCGCTTTCGTAACAAGATCGCCTATGCTTTGATTTTGATTGGTTTTGTATTTATGGCAAAAGAGTACATTTTTCCGGAAATGGACTTGGGCGCCATTATCTGGCCTGTTATTATTATAGGGATTGGCATACTTTTTATCGTAAAGAAAAGAGAAGAAGACCGCATTCACCGTTATTTGCGGGAACATCCTGAAGAATTTACGGACTGGCGGGAGCACTGGCACCGGGATTGTTTTTCCTCCCGCAGGGATCCGGGCGGATCGATAAAAGAAGAAAAAATGCAAGCTGATGCAACGAATCCTTCTCCCGAACGGTCTAATGATCAGTCGGAAGTGCAAACTCCGGAAGCAGAAAAAAGCATTGATGGTGTTCGTCCTTCGCTGGATGATTGGATAAATATCACCAATGTTTTTAGCGGAACACGTCGTACCATTATTTCTAAAAAATTTAAGGGAGGCGATATTGCGAATATTTTTGGAGGTACAGAAATTGATTTGAGCAGGGCGGATATCTCCGGTACAGTTACACTTGACGTGACCAATATTATGGGAGGGATTAGCCTGGCCATACCTCCGAATTGGCAGGTGATCTATAAATGTACCTGTATCATGGGAGGGACTGATGACAGAAGAAGAAGTGGCTTAAGGCACGATCCTAATAAAACATTAATTCTTACCGGTGTTGTATTGATGGCCGGTGTAGAAATAAGAGATATGTTATGAAAACCCTTTTAAAACTTAGAACCTATGAACTGGTATATTGCTAAGCTGGTGTATCAAATTATGATCGACAACGGAGAATATGCTCCGCAATTCGAAGAACAACTGAGGCTTATTCATGCCGAAGGCCAAAAGGATGCTCTGCGGCAAGCCGCTATGCTGGGAGAACAGGAGGAATCGTTGTTTTATAATTACCGGGATGAGCCCGTCTACTGGAAATTTATTGATGTGGCGGAGTTACGGCCGCTTCGCGAGCTCAACAACGGGCTGCAGCTGGATTCTCACATCGAACAACCGGAATTTGCCGAAAACTATTTGGCGCTTATGCTCAGTAAGGCGGAAAGTATTCGCCAGGAGGAAGATCCAGTATTGTGATCCATTCTTTTCTATTTTTATAAAAAACTGTCAGCTGTGCCCCACCCGTTTTTGGTTAATAAGAATAAGGCCATCATCTATTTTATAGGTTATTGGGTGGAGTGGGCCGCTTTGCAGGTCGGATTCTTAAACTACTATGGCTACTCAGGTAGCGAATATGTGTGGGATGCGATCATTTCCTATACCTTACTGGCGCTGATTTGTATTTTGGTGTTGAATGTTTTTGTCTTTTATCAACCAAAAAGAGAGGTAGGGCTTTATTGGTATTTTCTGGCGGGGATAGCAGCTGTGGTTTGGGTTTTTATCGATAAATGGATACTAGGGGAATTCATTTATTCGTCAGGCCAACAACAATGGCTTGAAAGATCCATTCCCGTCCGCTTTTTAATCGGTTTTTTTAATGTGATCTGGCTGATGACTGCGGCCTATTTCCGGGAAAAGGGAGGGGCGGACCTGAAAGTAGAAGAACGAAAAACCAAAATGGAGCAATCTGTAAAAGATGCGGAGTTGTACAAATTAAGGCAACAGCTGCATCCGCATTTTTTGTTCAACAGCCTGAATTCCATCAATGCACTCATTCGCCATAAACCGGATAAAGCGCGTGAAATGGTACAACAGTTGTCTTCTTTCCTCCGCGGAACCTTGAAACAGGAAGAAAACCATTTTATTACGCTGAAAGAGGAAATAGCTTACCTGAAGTTGTACCTGGATATTGAAATGGTACGTTTTGGCCATCGGTTGAAAACCGCCTTTGACATATCGGAAGAAGCGCAGGTGTGTGAAATGCCGCCACTAATGCTGCAACCACTGATGGAAAACGCGATTAAATACGGCCTTTACGGGGTTTCCGGGGAAGTAACCATTTTATTTAAAGCCCGGTATATCAAACCTTACCTCATTGTGGCGTTGAGCAACCCTTATGAAAAGGACCAACAGGTGCAGGATGGAACAGGTTTTGGGCTTAAATCAATCAGCAGGCGCCTGTACCTGCTGTTTGGAAGAGATGACTTAATGGAGACCCATCAGGATGAAAAAGAGTTTGAGGTAATTTTCAGAATCCCCCAGAAGGAAGATTTTTTAACGTTAAATAAGGAGCATGAAGACCATTCTAATTGATGACGAACCACTGGCAAGAGAAATTGTGAGAGAATACCTGGAAACTTATCCGGATATAGAGATAGTCGGAGAATGTAATGATGGTTTCGAAGGGGTCAAAATGATCACGGAACTACAACCCGACCTTATTTTCCTGGACATACAAATGCCGAGAATCACGGGTTTTGAAATGCTGGAGATTGTGGATGAGCCACCGGCTGTTATTTTCACAACCGCTTTTGATGAGTTTGCGATCCGCGCTTTTGAAGAGCAGGCCATTGATTATTTGCTCAAGCCTTTTTCAAAAGAACGGTTTGATCAAGCCATTCAAAGGTTCCTGTCTCACAAAACCGAGTTGAGGGCCAGAACCCGGAACCTGTTGGATGCCAGAAACAATATGCGTATCCAAAACCGTGTGGTGATCAAAGACGGGAGCAAAATAAAAATTATCCCGCTCCATGAAGTTTTGTACCTGGAAGCTGCTGACGATTACGTGAAAGTGCATACCGCCGAACGGACCTACTTAAAAAAGAAAACCATGCGCTCCTTTGAGGACAGCATACCCGAAACGCAGTTTGTGCGACTTCATCGTTCTTATCTGGTCAATATCGCTCAAATTACAGGCATCCATCCTTTTGAAAAAGACCACCATGTGGCTTTGTTGAAATCAGGGCATAAGATTCCTGTTAGCAAATCCGGCTATCAGAAGTTAAAAAACGCGCTCGACCTGTAATGGATGGCGAAGCCTTTATTGAAGTTTAGTGATCTTTAGCATATTGGTCTGCAAGTGTGCTTCAATAGGCATGCTTCCGGTATTGATGACTACGTCTCCTTCCCTGAGGAAGCCCCGCTCTTTCAATATCTCCTGTTCGTCATCAATAATGTCATCGATACTCTCTTCTTCTCCATAATAGAACGCCCGAATACCCCAGCTCAGGCTTAGCTGGTTGACAAGGCTTCGTACCTTGGTAAAAATATACAAAGGAGCTTTGGGGCGATAACTGCTGAGAATAAAACCGGTATATCCGCTTTGGGTCATGCCGATAAGGGCGTCGGCTTTTACATCTTCCGCTATGCGACACGCGTTGTAACACAGCGCATCACTCAAAAAGGTAGGGGAGTGAGGCAAGGGCGTAAGGTTGCGGTTGTAAATAATGTCCTCCTTTTCTACCTCTTCGATGATTCTAGTCATCGTCTCAATCACTAGAACCGGATGGGCGCCCATGGCTGTTTCACCACTCAACATAACGGCATCCGCACCTTCCATCACGGCGTTGGCTACATCGGTAATTTCACTCCGGTTGGGCTTGGTACGTTCCATCATGCTTTCCATCATTTGCGTCGCTACGATCACAGGTTTAGCGCGATGAATGCATTTGCGGATAATATTTTTCTGGATCATGGGTACCTGCTCTACCGGTAGCTCTACGCCCAGGTCACCCCGGGCGATCATGATGCCATCAGATTCTAAAATAATTTCCCGGATGTTGGTTACCGCATCGGGCTTTTCAATTTTAGCTACGATTTTTAATTCGCTGTTATTCTCATCGAGTATTTTTCTCAGCTCCACTATGTCGTTCACATTGCGGACAAAAGACAAAGCGATCCAATCTACATCCTGTTTGATGATAAAATCCAGGTCTTTGAGGTCCTTTTCCGTAAGACAGGGAAGAGAAATCTTGGTATCCGGAAGGTTCACTCCTTTATTGGAAAGCAGGTCACCACCAAGGGTGACTTCAGTGATTACTTCGTTTTCAGGGGTAACTTCCAGTACTTTTACTTCTATTTTGCCATCATCGATCATGATGGTGTTTCCTATTTTTACGTCGTTGTAAAAATTAGGGTAGGACACATAGATCTTTTCTTTTGTACCTATACACTCCTCTGTGGTAAATGTAAGTTTATCACCAGGCTTGACACTTAGCTTTTCATCTTTGATTTTCCCTACCCTGATCTTAGGGCCCTGAAGGTCGCAAAGAATGGCCACATTATATGGCTCTAATTTGTTGATTTTTTTAATGTTTTTTATAATTTCTCCTTTATTCTCCCAGGTCCCATGCGAAAAATTAAGCCGAAAAACATTTACACCGGCTTGTACAAGAGCAAGTAATTTTTCATAAGAATCGCAGGCAGGCCCCACCGTCGCTACTATCTTCGTTTTGTGAGCCGAGTGTTGGCGACTGGCCTTATGGTTCATGTTTTTATAAACATACTTGGATAAATTATTATTTGAGTTTCTTGTTCTTTTCATTGTTTTCATTATTTAACTTGCGAGAATACGGGACATCTTAAACCAGTCAGCTGAAATTTTATGACTGGCTTTTATCGCTTTTTCAAGCGGGGTGTATTTTAATTTATGATCTACGAGGCCGATCATGCAGCTTTTTTTGCCTTCTATCAGTGCTTCTACTGCGGCGAATCCAAGCTGACTGGCTAACAATCTGTCGGTACAGGTCGGTGACCCACCACGCTGAATATGTCCCAAGATACAAAGTCTGGTATCGAAGTTAGAGGCTCTCTCTTTCAGTGCCTGCGCCAGTTGAGTAGCTCCTCCTGAGGTTACGCCTTCCGCCACTACAATAATATTGACCAGTTTCTGACGTCTTTCGTTGGTTATCAAGTCGTCGATGACGTCATTCATATTGGACTCTCTTTCCGGGATCAGAATATGCTCCGCTCCCGTGGCAATTCCACTATGCAGGGCGATATATCCCGCGTCGCGACCCATTACTTCTACAATAAACAGGCGGTCGTGTGCATCTGCGGTGTCTCTAATCTTATCAATCGCTTCTACCGCCGTATTTACGGCTGTATCAAATCCAATGGTAAGGTCGGTTCCCGAAATATCTTTATCAATGGTCCCCGGCAGGCCAATGCAAGGAATGTTATATTCTTCACTAAAGGCGAGAGCCCCCTTAAAAGAGCCGTCGCCACCGATCACCACCAGCCCTTCAATACCTAGTTTTTTAAGCTGGTTGTAGGCTTTTTCGCGGCCTTCGGGGCTGTAAAATTCTTTGCTTCGGGCTGTTTTAAGAATAGTGCCTCCGCGCTGGATAATATTGGCTACAGATTTGGTGTTCATCTTAAAAATATCGCCATGTATCATTCCCCTGTAGCCATACATAACGCCATAGACTTCCAACCCATTGTAAATACCTGTTCTCGTCACTGCCCGAATGGCCGCATTCATGCCCGGAGCATCACCGCCGGAAGTTAGTACTGCAATTTTTGAAACTTTGCTCATAAAGAAATTAAATAAAACAGGAATTTCCTGATTTTGATCTTTCAAACAGCAAAAGTAGCATTTTACCCTATTTTTATCGAATCTTATTCAAATATTTGGAATTAAAGTTTTGATTAGCGTTTTTTTTGCGTTATTTGTTGAAAATTTTTTAATGTATGCCTAAAATTTTGATCACAGGGACAAATGGCCTGCTGGGACAGCATCTGATCACATTATTGAAGCAAAATACGGCTTGGCAAATATTGGCTACCGCCCGGGGAGAAAATCGATTGAAGGATAAAGAAGGATATGCTTTTCGGAGTATGGATATTGAAGATGAACAGGCCGTCAAAAGTGTTTTTGAGGAAGAAAAGCCGGATTTTTTGATTCATGGCGCTGCAATGACACAAGTGGATGATTGTGAAGAGGAAAAAGACAGGTGCTGGCATACAAATGTTTTGGCCACGCGTTATTTACTGGAGGCGGCCAGACAACAAAAGACTTTTTTTACTTTTGTTTCCACGGATTTCATTTTTGATGGAGTGGACGGACCGTACACGGAAGATGCGTTGCCTGCTCCCTTGAGTTATTATGGGATAAGTAAGCTCGCTGCAGAAATGTTATTGAGGGGCTCGGGGATAGCTTACACTATTTTACGCACGGTTTTGGTTTATGGCGTACCGGAAGATACGACTCGGTCCAATATTGTACTTTGGTTGAAAAAGAGCTTGGAATCCGGTAAGCAAATCAAAGTGGTGGACGACCAGTGGCGAACCCCGACCCTGGTACAGGATCTGGCAGCAGGATGTAAATTAGTTATAGAAAAAAAGCTACAAGCGTGCCGGTTGGCGCCGGTTTATAATATTTCCGGAGAAGAGCTCCTTACGCCTTATCAGATGGCTTTGAAAATGGCGGATTTTTTTAACCTGGATGCCTCCTTAATCACCCGTGCGGATGCGACTACATTCTCACAGGTGGCAAAACGTCCTGCGCGTACCGGGTTTATTCTAAAGAAGGCGAAGCATGATCTCGGGTATCAACCACATAGTTTTGAAGAAGGACTGGCTTTGGTGGCTAAATTGTTATCGAGGCGATAAGGTAAAAACTTGTACTTTTGGCCAGATATTAAATTTTTTGTTCTCAATATGCCATTTATAGAAACAGATTTTCCGGGATTGTTTGTTTTCGAGCCAAAGGTGTTTGAAGATGAGCGGGGGTACTTTTATGAAAGCTATAATGAGCAAACCTTTAGGGATGCTGGGCTTACTTATACGTTTGTTCAGGACAACCAGGCGCGCTCTACTTACGGTGTAATCCGGGGCCTTCACTTCCAGGCTCCTCCTCATGCACAAACGAAAGTGATCAGAGCTATCGAAGGCACGATCCTGGATGTAGTGGTGGATATCAGAAAAGGCTCCCCCACCTATGGCCGGTCTTTTAGCCTTGAACTCTCATTGGACAATAAAAAGCAACTGCTCGTCCCCAAAGGGTTTGCACATGGATATGCGGTACTTTCTCCTTCCGCAGAAGTTTTTTATAAATGTGATGCTTTGTATCATAAGCCATCTGAAGGAGGAATTTGCTATAAAGACCCGGCTTTAAAAATTGACTGGCAAATCCCCGAAGACCAAGCTATCTTATCGGAAAAGGATAAAGTTCTTCCGTTATTGGAAACTACCGAAGCTATTTTTACGTTTAAAGGCTAAGGCGTTTCCCTTTAAAAATATGCCGTAAAACCAATTTATCAAGAAGCAGTTTACTCTCGTAGTATAGTTATTTCTCCCGTTGCTTTTAACTTGATAATCTTGGAAGGAGAGGCGATAGTGTCATCTTCTTGTCTGTATTCTACAATATAATCTACGCTCTTTCGGATGGGATCAGTGATCTCCGTATATTTTTTTGGCGTGGGATCCCCACTTTTGTTGGCCGACGTAGAGACAATAGGTCGCCCTAACCGCCTGATGAGTGCTTTACAAAAAGGTTCAGCTACAATGCGTATCGCTATGCTTCCATCACTGTTGATAAGATTTTCAGGAAGACCGAGTGCGTTTTCATAAATAACAGTTGTCGGACGGTCAGCCTTTTCCAGAATAGCAAAAATGGCCGGATCGGGATTTGCCGTGTATTTTAAGATAGCGCGTTCATCCGCTACGAGAATGATCATACTTTTGCTGTCATCACGCTGCTTTAGGCGGTAGATCCGCTGAATAGCAGCTGCGTTAGCAGCATCACAACCTATCCCCCAAACGGTGTCGGTCGGATAAAGAATAACGCCTCCGGATTTTAATGTTTCAACTGCTTTGCTAAGTGCTTCCTGCATAAGTTAGACTTTGAGCGCAAAGGTTGTACATTTTCTGAATAATCGGAACCAATAATGTAATTTTGTATGATGAAGGCGGTATTTTCAGAAAAATATCAACATCTACAGCCACAAATCCATGAGCTTATCGCTTCCTTTGATAATGGAGGGCAGACTGTCTATAGTGGTAGAAATGAGGTAAAGACATTTGACTTACAGAAATGTAAAATAAATATCAAGGCCTTTAAAAAGCCTCATCTTATTAACAAGGTCGCTTACCGTTATTTCCGAAGCTCAAAAGCTCGACGTTCATTTGAATATGCAAAAATCTTATTGCAAAAAGGTATTCGCACGCCAGAACCGATCGGATATATGGAGGAAGCGGGAAAGACCTTCGGCAAAAGCTATTATATTTGTAAGCACATCGATTATGACTATACCTTTAGGGATCTCATCTCAATGAGTGATATTCCAAAAAGAAATGACATATTAAGGCAATTTACGGAATTTACATATTTGCTACACGAGAAAGGCGTAGAATTCCTGGATCATTCACCTGGCAACACCCTCATTGTCAACGAAACTAATCATACTTGTGCCTTTTACTTAGTAGATCTAAACAGAATGAAGTTTCATGCTAATATGTCGTTGTCCGCGCGGATTTATAATTTCAGAAGGCTCGCCCATTCCAAAGAAATTATTTCTGAAATCAGTAAAACGTATGCCGGCCTTGTGGGGATAGATTTTGACTCCGTGTTTAAGCTGATGTGGAAAAATACCGATCATTTCTTCACGAAATTCAATAGAAAAAAAAGAATTAAACAAAAGATAAAAGGAAAATAAACCACGATTGAAAGACCATCTTGTCCATATTATTATCCCGGTTTATAAATCAGATCTAAACGACAACGAAAAGCTTGCTTTGTCGCAATGCCTCCGAATTTTAGGAACATATCCGATTTCACTGATAAAGCCAATGAACCTGAACGTTGATAATCTATTGGAACAGTACCCGCAATTAGGCATTGTTAATTTTCCTGATCATTTTTTTGATGGAATTCAAAGCTATAACGCCTTGATGCTTTCCCCATCCTTTTATAACGAATTTATTTCTTTTGAATACATACTTATTTACCAGTTAGATGCCTACGTCTTTCGTGATGAATTAACCTACTGGTGCAAAAAAAAATTTGATTATGTAGCTGCTCCATGGGTAGTTAAGCCTAAGTATAACCTGCTTTATTATAAGGTGTTTTTACAGCTTAAAGCGCTATGCTATAAGCTGTTGGGCCGGAAAATTATCATGGGTAATGTGGGTAATGGCGGATTCTCACTGAGAAAAGTCGATTCTTTTTATAATGCAACTATTAATAAGAGGAAGATAATTGAAAAATATCTCAAAAGGGGAGAGGAGGGGAAGGCAATTTTCAATGAAGATATATTCTGGGGACATGAAAACCCCGATTTTGAATATCCCACTTACAGTGAAGCGCTCCGATTTTCATTTGACCATCATCCTGCTATTTGTATGAATCAAGCTGGAAGGAAACTGCCCTTTGGTTGCCATGGATGGAGCAAAGATAAAAACATTACATTCTGGAATAAATACATTCGTAAAACGATTCAATAAGGTTATGCGTAATCCTTTGTTTGAACATTATATCATTACACGCTTTAATCTTAAAGTTGAGGGGTGGAACCATTCAAAAAAAGTACTCCTGTTTTAACTGAAAATGGCTAAAAGGCAGATTTAAGTTGTTCGAACAGTACTGTTATAGCGGTCTTTGTGTTTCTTACCATCGACGACATGCAATATCTGTCTTTTGAGATTCACATGTCGAACCTCCAATGACCGAAGGCCTCCAATACGTAAACCACACTCATAGAAGTGCAATGACAAGTTTACGGTTTATTATTTTATGGCTGCTCAACAATCGCTTAACCTCAGCATCATTGAGTATGACAGGAAGTTTCTTTGAGTGCTTTATGCAGGGAAGTTCAAATTGTTCGTAGCTGAGTCCCCGCATTTTACAAGCATAGCGCATTGCATATACCGTAAATGTAAAGAAGGCCTCTGAAACATCCTTTTGGTCTTTCAAGAAATACAGGTAATCGGTTACCTGACCGGCCTTAAACCTAATGGAAATAGACTGTAATGAAGTGCTAAATGAGCCAATTGCCTGCTGTAATTATCGTAAAGGCCCTTGCTTTTGCCATTGATCGTAATTGATTTTTCCAAATCTTGCAGGAGTTCGGAAAATTCCTTTACTTTGTCGCAGGCTTGTTCTACGATTGTGGTCTTGCATTGGGCTGCTCCATGCAGCCCGGTAGTCTGTTGCTTTCTCACGCTGTGTCTGTATGGAGATTTAGAAGTTGGCAAAATAAGATTACCTCTTATTGGAAAGTGCTCAGTAAAGATATAAAAAGAAATCTTGGTTTTTATCGTTAATTTACGCTGCTACAGGGTGTTGTATAGCTGCTTGTTATAGCTCCCTACCACTTGAGATACTTTAATTTCCACCGTAGTTTAACCTTTCTGAATAGATTGGGCGGCTTGGGCTTTATTCTTCCCTTGTAATTTTTGATAAAGTCATCGACGGCATCCAATACTCGTTCAGAATTTAAGCCGTCTCTATGGGTTTCGTGATACATCGTATAGTCGTGGATATTTTTCATTAAATCTTTTGGGCGACTAAGTGCTTTCTCTATTGCAGGTTCCACGTCATCGATTTCTAAAACATTAATAAGATGTTTGTCTGGGTGGGTATTCCGGTAAGTAACTACAGGTTTATCCAACAGCATCGCTTCTATAATGATGGAAGAACTGTCGCATAACATTAAATCAATTTTTTTTAGCGTATTCAGCCCATCATTGGATCGGTAAAAAGATACATTAGCATGTTGGTCAGCCAGGTTGCGGTATTTTCTTATTAATTCAGGACTATCCAGCTTAGGGTGAAAAGTAATAATCCAATCCCAAGGTTTTCTTTTTATCGTTTTTTCAATAGTACTGTAAAGAGACTCGGCTGATGATATTCCCTTAGAAAAGGTAGGTGCGTATAAAATCGTCGGTCGGTGATTTTTCTGAAGAGATCGCTTTTCAAAGAAAGGATCAACCTTGCACCACCCTGTCTCGTATACTTTAAAGAAACCTTTTTTTTCTTCCAGTTTTTTAAAATAAGGTGTGGTGCTCGGGCCTTGTGTACAATAAATGTCGAACCACCCGCGAACAGTAAAATGATCATCTACCTTTTCTATTCTCTTTCGCATCGCATACCCGTGAAAAACTTTCACTTTGACTCCCGGAAAGAAATCATAAACGTAATTACCGGGAACAAATACTGCAATCGGATTATAATCCATTACATCTTGTATGGTGTCAAGTCGTTTCTCTCCCGGTTCTAACCAGTCCGGGCACCCGGCTTCTATAAACCAGGCAGATTCATCCCCCCTTTGGCGGATGGCTTTTTGAAGTGGGCGCATAATAGAGTAGGAGTAGGTCAGAGAAACAAAAAATAAATAATGTTTTTTCATATACAGGCTGGAAGGATAATTGTTTTGTGATTAGTGAGCTCCCACCCGCAGCAGAACCAACGGGCTTCTGACGTCAAAGCATTGCCTAAAAACCGGCTTTAGTAAAGCACCATCAATCAATTAAACCACAAAAGTAAGCTATTCTTGATACAAAAACCGGAGCATGACTGCAGGCCTGCTGAAAGGTTCTCGACATATAATGGCATGGGGGGCAGAAATGTTGGCGGAAATCGATGACACATGCAGCTAGCACCTGATGCAAAATTGTTGTACCCGAAATGAAAGGCTGTGGATCGCGGCCGAAACGGCCGGTTCATTTCCAGAGGAAATGTAGAGTACTCAAAAAGTAAGGCCGGTGGGCCGAGGTTGAGAGCACCCGTTCTTACTTTTTAATTACCCGGACTTTCCATTCGTCGGGCCCTTTTTCAATGTATTCCCACCTAAAAGGTTCTTTGCTTTCTGCCTCCATTTGATAATAAAGAGGTTTAGGATCATGGTCGTTGACAAAATCGAAAGCTTCGCCGGGCCTTATGTCCCCAAAAGCCTTATAAAACATTTCATGGCGCTCTGCCGGGGGGTAAGGCCGAAGATCCATTTCATTCACAACAGAGAAGCCATCATCCCCTAGGCCGCTTTTTACTTCTTTAGTGAGGTGGATAACATATTCTTCGGGCGCTTTCTTTTTATATATCCACCGGTGCTTCCCCTCAAATTTGCGGACAAAAATAGCATGAATTTCGGTTGGATCCTCTCCGGCAATAATTTCCATGGTATCTCCTTGTTCCATCATGCCATAGCGGTGGAATACCACTTGCTTCCACTGTTTTTTATCTGCTTTTCGAAGGTCCAGTAAGGTCGATATATCGGTAAATTCCCTCCCCCGGGATGCTTCCGTACGGGTAACTTTTACTTTCCATTCCCGGCCTCCCCGGTTTAGATATTCCCATTCGACAACATCTCCATAGATGGATCGAAATTCATAATAAAGTGGAATCGGGTCGTGATCATTTATAAAAATAAAACTTTCATCTACAGGCAAATCCTTGAACAACTGTATTAGTTTTTTGTGCCTTTCAATTGGGATGAGCGTTCGCACGTCTAATTCCGGGATAGTTTGTGATGTTGCCATAGTGGTACGGCTTTAATGATTGATGTTTTAATTACCTTTTTCTATACTTTACTCTTAATTTAAAGCTAAGGTACGGCATTAAATTGAAACAGAATGGTCCCATTTATGTTTTTTGTCGCAGGTGCCTGGGAATCAAGAGCCATTCTATCCCTTCAAAAAGCAATTCAATGGCGATGGCAAGCAGAGCAGCCGGAATAGCTCCTTTTAAAATAAGAGAAGTACTGTTCAAAGCCAATCCGGTTACAATAAATTCTCCTAACCCCCCCGCTCCAATAAAGGCGGCCAATGTAGCTGTGCCCACACTGATTACTGCTGAGGTACGGATACCTGCTAAAATGGTCGGCATCGCCAGAGGAAGCTCCACCATCTTTAGCCTTTTTAGATCATTTAAACCGATGGCGGAAGCGACTTTTTTGAGCTGGGGATCAACTCCGAATAAACCGGAGACCGTATTCCGAAGAATCGGAAGCAATGCATAAATAAAAAGGGCGATTATTGCGGGTAAAAAGCCAATGCCAAACAATGGGATCATCAGTGCAAGAAGGGCGATGGACGGGATTGTCTGCATGATTCCTGCGATATAGAGCACCGATCGGGAAAGCCGCCGGTTGCGATAGATGACCATGCCGAGGGGAAGGGCAATGAGAATAGCCGCCAACAGGGATATTAGTGTTAATTCCAAATGCACCAGGGTTTTATCAAGGACCTCCCGCCAAGGACCGCTGCTTGTAAATTTTGTGTTTTTAATGATTTTCTTTCTGACTAAAAAGTCGCGGGCTATTTTTAAATGATTTTCATGTTCGAAGAGGGCCCGGGCATTAAGCGCCTGCATCTCTTTTGCAGAGATGGCGCCATCTAGTTGCTTTAAAGCATCTTTCGCTTTTTTGGGCAGTGAAGCGTTGTAGAAGGAAACAGCCTGGTAATCCGGGAAGAAATGCCTGTCATCTTTCAACAATAATAAATGGTAGCGTAAAATCTGGCCGTCTGTAGAATAAGCGTCGGTAACATCTATCTGATCCTTTAAGATGGCCTGATAGGCCAGTCCATGTTCCATGCCGATGGGGTGCTGTGGGAGCTTGTAGTAAGCGGAAAGCTCTCCCCAGCCATCCTGACGTTTAAGAAATTCGTAACTGAGGCCGAAGCTTAAATCCGGATGGTTTCGCAGGTCGGAAATTGTAGAAATAGCCAATCGCGATGCTTTTTTTTGCTTCATCAATAGCGCATAAGTATTGCTGAATCCGTAGGGATCGGAAATGGCTAATCCATATCTTTCTTTCACTTTTTTTCTGAGCTGCTTCAGGTTTTGCGCACCTTCCAGTTTAAGTATTTCTGCAGCGATGGTTCCTGTGTATTCGGGATAAACATCGATTTCATGATTCTTAAGGGCCTCGAAGGTGACTGCTGTTCCTCCCAGGTTAAACATTTTGTTGACGGTATATCCTGCATCCTCCAATACGAGCGCTATCATATTGCCGAGTATATAACTCTCATTAAAATGCTTGGCTCCAACTGTAATGGTTTTATTTGTCTGGGCCCATAAGCTGGCAGGCGACCAGGTGAGAAGGTAAAGCAAAATATAAAGCAGGTGGCTTTTCATAATTCAGATGAATAATCGCTTTTCATGGATTTCCAGGCGGACTTGTCTGTTGTCTTTTTTATCTTTCCACCCGTGAGCCATGCAAAATGATCAGCCAGTTTTATAGATTCTTCCCAGTCGTGAGTGACGAGTATGATCGTCCGGCTTTCTTTCTTTTGTATCTCCAGCAGATAACGATAGATGACTTCTTTGGTACTATAGTCCAGAGAAGCAAAGGGCTCATCCATTAAAAGCAGTGGAGGCCGAAGCAGCATGGCCCTGCAGAGGCCGGCCCGTTGTTGTTCGCCTCCCGACAGCTCATGTGGATATTTGCTAAGATAAGCAGCGGGCAGCCTCACCATATCCATTAATTCCTTTACCCGCTTCCGTACTTCGTCCCTAGGAACCTTCCTAATCTTACCCAATAAGCCGATATTTTCCAAAATAGTAAGGTGTGGAAACAACCCTACCTGCTGAACCACATAACCCATTTGAAGCCGAAGTGCATGAATGTGGTCGTAAGGAAGTGGCCGTCCGTCAAAAAATACCTTTCCCCGCGAGGGGCGTATCATCCCATTGATAATCCGGAGTAAAGTCGATTTCCCACTCCCGCTCTTTCCCAAAATAGCAGTGATATGATCCCTTTGAAATGCAATGCTGATATCCGAAAACACATCTTGTTTTCCGAAGGTATGTGTAATATGATTCAGTTCAACAAGTGAGGTTGTGTCATTCACGAGGTGTAATAAATAAACAAGTCAGGTTAATCCAGGGTAATTACACAGTTGATTTCAATTACGGGAGGTGAGCGTATAATCCTCAGGCCCGCGTCGCTGAAAAGGCCTTTTGCTACCTGGCCTATGGCTCGTCCCCCCTTTAATGTTTCGTTTTGGCATGTTCGCTTGCGATAAGGCCTTTGATCACATAATAGAATTTTTCAGCGGGCCTTTTGAAAGATAGGTACGCTAAGAATAATCACGTTTATGTTTTTAACCACACTCGTCCACCAGAGGATACAGGTGGAGTTCCCATGGGTGAAAACAACAACTTTCCGGATTTCGTGTTTGAGCTTCTTTGATCGGCGACAACTCAATCTCTGCATTTGCAGTACGAAATACGCTTTAATACCGTTCAAAACGTGTAGCAGCAGGGCAAAAGATTCGGAATACGGGCATTCTTTTATTCTTCACCGATAGTATTTACACGCTCATCGATTAGCTTGATGGAAAGTGGACTGCCTTCCATTAATTCAAATAAATCAAGGATATCGCGCATCTTTTTTTCTTCTTCCATTTGTTCGTTTACAAACCATTGTAAGAAACTCTCCGTTCTGTAATCTCCTGTCTCTCTGCACTTTTTCACTATGCCATGAATGGATTTGGTAACGGCTATTTCCTGTTCCAGGGCAGTCTCGTAAGTCTCCCGCAAGGAATTAAATTCATGGGTAATGTTTTTTACCTCGGGAGAATACGCGGCTCCGCCATTGTCATTGATGAAGTGAAAAATTTTCATTTGGTGTTCCCGTTCTTCCTCTGACTGCTCATAGAATAATTTGGCACTCCCGTTCAGGCTGTTTTGGTCGCACCAAGAAGCCATGGCGAGGTAGGAGGAGGAAGCCTCTGCTTCCTGAATAATTTGCTTATTTAACAGGTCCATCACATCTACATGTATGCCCAATTTTTGTCTTAATAGATCTTTCATCGGATTAAATTTTAGATAAAGATACAAAAAGTCCGGGAAACGTAAAAACAAAAAGGCGGAAAGTGGAAAAACTATACAACAGGAGCTAAAAGTGTGGGATGGAGCAATTTTTCAAAGGTGCCGTCGATTAACTCCTTTAAATCAATGACTTGATAGGTATCCAAAATAATGACATGTTCCAGGTCACAAAACAACAACACTTCGATTCCCGAGGGATTGCGGTCTTCGTCAAAATGGGATTCCAAATCCATGGCATTTACTTTGCTGCGCAGGATCAGAAGCTGGCACAAGGTCAGATATACTGACTTGTGTTCCGATTTAAAACAAAAACAACGTTTTAAATCACACTGATAAATAGCAAAATATTTTGACTGGTGAACTTGATTCATTTCGGACGCGAATTTAAGCCTAATAATATTGGCGGCAAATTATTTTTGGAATTTTTTTTACTTCGCATATGAGGGAGTATTTTTCGTCGGCCATTGTCCAGGATGCCCTTGGGTCAGGCCCTGATCAGCTTTAGGCGATAGGACTCTCCTCCTTATTTTCCCCGTTTCATCACATTTTTCTGCGTTTTCATCACATCTATTTTCAGAGAATTTCTTTCCATCTTATCATTGTACAAAATTAATGCGATGGTATTTCTTATTTTATTGATTCTGGCGGCTGCCCCCGCTATCTTGTTTTTGAGCAATCAGAGACGCCGGAATACCTTGTCTGGGAAAATTGTGTTGGAAATATTGATTGCCCTTGGGATGTGGATTGCCATTTTGATTTGGTTTATGGCCGCCCCGGACGGTCATCAGGTTTTCGGGCTTTTGTGGATCTATGTTGTGCCTTATGGTTTTTTTCTTTTTATGCTCAACCTCTACTGGCTGATTCCGCAAACAGAAAAAAAGAAAAAGAATAGCCGGATATTTTACCTGTTGCGTTTAATTCCTTTGATTCTGTTATTTTCTCCTTTGATTCTGTTGTTTTATAACTTTTCCAGGCACACAATGAGCGTTCAGATTCGTGTTTTTTCTTTGCTGGCGATGACTGGAATTTCTATTTCTCTGGCATGGTTTACTTACCAGCAAACGAAGGAAAGAATCGAACAACTGGCTTCTTTGAGGAGAGTGATTGGAAGGTCAACAGCAGACCTAAGGTTTTTACGCTCCCAGGTAAATCCACATTTTCTGTTTAATGCTCTGAATACTTTATACGGAATGGCAATAAAGGAAGAAGCGGTAAACACGGGGGATGGTATCCAACGCCTGGGTGATATGATGCGTTTTTTGCTCCGCGATAATCAAAAAGAGCAAATTCCTCTTTCATCGGAAATAAGGTATATCAAGGATTATATTTATCTCCAGCAACTGCGTCTCTCTGACTCGGAGAATATACGGCTAAGCGTAAATATACAGGACCCGGAAAGGGAATACTCGATCGCCCCCATGTTGCTGATCCCTTTTGTGGAAAATGCTTTTAAACATGGGATTCGTTTGCAGGAAAATTCGGTGATCGACATTGCACTTTCCGTTGCCGAAGGAACTTTATGCGGCCGCCATCAAGTATGGATTAATAAAATTTTTCTTCCTATCGGAGAAACATAC